>SKJD01000021.1 GCA_007116095.1 Candidatus Hydrogenedentota bacterium | reverse complement strand
TGAGAATGCCGCCGATGGTGAGAAAATATTCAAATAGGTAGTAATAATTCGATCCCATGCATTACCTTGAAACAAGCACTGCGGTTTCGCGTCCATTGACCCAAGTCCCGGCAGGCGCGCCTTTGCTCCATGAACAGCCCCGGGACCGCGTGTAGCATAGCATTTTTGGCAGCCTTCAGGCAGGTGCGCTCTCGTGGGGCATGAATTACCACCGAAAACAGGGAAAGCACGGACGCGAAGCCCCCGATTGTCAATTGGTCATACAAAAAAAGGGTGTAGTTCTGATATTGCCGATTAAGATGATTCGTCATGTGGAGTAGCGAACTTCAGTTCGCCCTTCGTGCGAAAGCGCGAAGGTAAGAGGAAGGCAATCGCCCAGCTTGCTAACCGTTTCGACGCATAGCGGCGTAATCACCCACCCACGTGGGCGAACACAAGGTTCGCTCCTACGCTTCGTTTTGAATTGACAATATCGGTAATATCAGAACTGCACCCGATGATTATAACGCGCCAATTATTAACGCAGAGACGCAGAGACGCAGAGACGTAAAGTTACCGGATATCGTTGCTCCGAAGGAGCTGCACTAAATACAGCCCAGGGTTGGGCTTGGCCGCAATGGCAAGGCCTACCCTGGGTAAGCGATACCACCACCTCCGCTACGCTGAAAGGGTTGCCTAAACTGCGGTCGGGCGGTGATATGGCCGAGGACAGTAGACGTTCAAATGTGCCTGGATGCCTGCCTGCGCAGGCATGACGATTGGGCGATTCTGAGGTGGTTTGTTGGGTCGAGCAAATTATTGCCCGCCAATAATTGGGGTGTTTAAGGAGGTTTTTATTAGGCCTTTACCAGGCGAGAGCGCCGGGTTTGCCAGCCGCAATGCTTCGGAAGGGTTGCCGTCGATTGGGGCCCAACAGGTGTCGTGGATGAGCCAATTTTTATAGAGGAATCTGGCGTCGCCTACAGAACCATGGAGTTCCAGCGGTATCAGCCGGTAAGATACGCCATGCCGGGGCAAATCATCATAGTTCCCCAATCCCAGCGGACCGACGTAAGCGTGCTTGAATTGCAGGGTCATGGCGGACATTTCCTGGCATGCGCCCAAAGGGCCAAAAACGTGGTAAGTGTGGGTCAATACACCGTCTTTCACCGCTTTATTTACCAGGGAATGATGCCCGGACGTCTGGCGGAAGCGGACATAGGCGGGTATCTCCACCTCGGCGCCGACCATGCCCGCATGAAGGCGAAATTGAATTGCCGCCGCTGCGTCGAGGGGCGTTACCGTAAAGCGATGCTCTTCCTCGGGACTGGGCGCTTGATTAATCGCAGTACCAGGTTCGGTTTCCCAGCCCATAAGAATGTTGGGAAACCCCATCATATTGCCCAGCGGATATGCCTGGATGTGCACTGTGGCGCCCACGGGATAGGGATAGTATATGGGCTGGCCATCGTCATCAATGACCTGCTCAATCTCAGAAAGGTGTAGGCTGCGCAAGGGGTCATCTGCGGGAAAATCTTTGACCTGAAGCACCACCTTGGCAGGCATGAAGCGATGGACGAACCCTGATGCGTCTTCGTATTTGCTTACCAGACCGGAGAAGTCGAGGTTGGTATAGCCATGGGGCGCGTAGTTCGAGTCATAGTGGGTTTGGCCATAGATAGCATCCGGCAAATTGTATGACTTGCGCATGAGAGCAGTCACCGATTTGTCACCGTCCAGGCTAAGGCGCGTCTGGGAGCCCAGGATATTGTAGAAATCGGAATTGTTTTCCTCGTCCCACCGGTTGAAGAAAAAGCCCGGCGCTGTTTCAATCCATAGATGCACGGTTTCGTCAGGGGGATACAGGCCGCCTTGGGGGATGATTGTCCCGCTGTTTTCCCGGTTGGCGCTGGTGTGGAGTTGCACCGTATCCAGGGCGTCTATGTTTTCCAGAATATTTCCTTGAAACGGACGCACATGGAAGTTGTCAATCTGATAATCGGCGCCCGGGTGGATGGTTAACGTGAAAGAAGCTGTGCTGAAGTCTGCGACTTCAAGCGTATGCGTCAAGAACGCATCACCCCAATGTCCTTCCGCGTCGCGCAGCCATACGGCGCATTCCTTACCTACAATACGCACCCGGGTGTTATACCAGGTATTGGGTTCAAAGTCTGGCGTGGCGGATACTGCGAGCACCTTTTCCCGGTCTTTTGAGGCATGGATAAACGAGACCGCATGCGGCGTAATACGTAGGGCAATCTGCATTGAGCCGCAAAGAGACTGCCGCAACGTCAGGTCCAATTGCTGCTCATCTTCAGGAATGTCTTTCCGATAACGCAGATCATTGTAGCGATGCCATAGAGAAAATTCCTTGTCAGGAAATGGCGAGGTGGCGCCCAGGTGGTTGGGGCCATGAAAGCCGGTGGCGTGCAACACGCCGGAATGAACGCCAAAGCCAGTGGCGGGGCGCATGTCCCAATAGGGCTGTGGAAATCCGGGCGCGGTGAAATGATCGGTGAAAGCAGGTGGCCGGGCGATACCATATAGAATTTCTACAAAGTCCTCCGGTATGCGACGGGTGTACACAAAGAAATGGTCGATAGCGCCTCGGAAGTATTGCGCTTGCGCTGATTCATTGGTGGAAACCGCCACCGAACGGCCGATGAATGCCGTGGATTCCATGGCGGCCGGCATTTGGTAGGCGGTGGCGCTTGGTTCACCCTGGGGCAGGGCATTTACATAGAGCTTGACCTCCCCCGAAGCCATGAACACGGCAGCCAGATGCATCCAGCGTCCCGGGTTATAGGGGAGCGGCCATAGGTAACGTGTATGGTTATGGAAAAGCGCGATTTTACCGTCGAAGAGGCGGGTAATTGCTATTCCGGCCTGGGGGGCGGCATGACTTCCCGAACGCTTTTCCCCGGCGATTTCCACCACGCTGTGCCAGCCATCGGGCGCCAACAATTCCGGACGCACCCAGGCCGCTATACTGAGATCCTGGTTTGTCGACATCAGATTGCCCGCGACGTGGAAGGCCGCGCCAACCCCGTCAAACAGAAAAGCGGGAGTTTCACGCACTCCCTCCGTGAGCAGCATACCGCCCTTGGTCTGTATATCTACCGAGGCGTCATAGGCGTCCGTGATCGAAAAATTGGCTTGTCCCGATGCATCAAATTGCCAGTATAAATCGGGTACAGGCAATGTGGCTTGCGGCATACCTTCTGCTCTTGCGGCGAAGCTCAAAAGCAGGAGGCAACAGCACATCAGCGGCCAGCAATTGCGATGCGTCACGCACAGTCGAAAATCAAAGCGGACGTTGTTCATCATGCCTCCTTCGATTAGACGGCAACCCGATCCCGTTATGGAAATCGCTCATGAAAACTGGTGTCCCGTACAAGAATGTGCGATGCGTATGTCATCAATGAATTATCCCGTCAAAATCACTGAGGGGCTCCCATTGCGCCGCATGGATGAGGTCCGAAAAGTAGAGATGCTCGTGCTCCCGGCGTAATGCCATCAAGTCATTGATGACCGCCTCGGTGCGTTCCC
>SKJD01000127.1 GCA_007116095.1 Candidatus Hydrogenedentota bacterium | reverse complement strand
TGTTATGTGGAGTAGCGAACTTCAGTTCGCGCTTCGTGCGCCAGCACGAAGGTGGTCAGGCATAATCGCCTATATTGCCGACATGCCCGCCGTATCGCGACTCTGCCAAGTCGTCATCCCTGCGCAGGCAGGGAACCAGTGCATCGGCGGTATCGCTCATGCGCCGACACGATTCCTTTTTCGTGCCCTTTCGTGCCTTTCGAGGTCGCTATCAGGGAGTTACCCTTGCAGGGAGGCGCGGAGGCGTTCCATGCCTTCGTCGATGCTGATGGCCGGGGCGTAGTCGAAGTCGTTGTAGGCGGCCCGGATGTCGAACCAGTGTTCCGTGGCGAGTTGGCGCGCCACGAAGCGTGTCATGATCGGTTCATCCTGCTTGCCCAGGAGCCCATAGACGCTTTCTAACAGCGCGCCGACGGCGTAGGCGACGCCGGGCGGAACGCTTTTCGTGACCGGCGGGAGGTCCCCCGCCGCCAGAATCTTGTTTAGTAGCTCGCGCATGGGCAGGGGCTCACCGTTGGTGATGAAGTAGGCCTTGCCCGCGCAGGCCGCCCCGGGCTGCAGCGCTTCCGCCGCGAGCACATGCGCCTCGGCGGCGTTGTCGATGTAGACCGAGTCCACGCGGTTTTCGCCCGAGCCGACGAGCTTGAGCTTGCCCCGGCGGGCGCGGTCGAGGATACGCGGGACCAGATGCGGGTCCCCGGGCCCCCAGATCAGGTGGGGCCGCAGCGCCGCCACCGCCAACGCATCGCCGTTCGCCGCGAGGACCTTGCGCTCCGCTTCGGCCTTGGTGCGCGCATAGTGGTTGAGGAAATGCTCGGGGTAGGGGGCCGACTCGTCCGTGCCGGATTCATCCTTGCCCGCGAAGACGACGCTCGGGGTGCTGGTGTAGACCAGCCGCTCGACGCCCGCCTTTTCACAGGCCGACAGAATGCGCTCCGTGGCCAGGACATTGCTCCGGTGGTAGCTGTCATACGAGCCCCAGACGCCCGCCTTCGCCGCGACATGGAAGACCACGTCGCAGCCCGCGATGGCGTCCTCGAGCGCGTCGCCTTCCGCGATATCCCCTTGCCAGGTCGCCACGCCCTTTTCCCGCAGGTGGGGATAGTCGTTACGCGCAATGCTCCGCACTTCCCAGTCCCGCGCCAGCAGTTTGTCGATGATGGCGCCGCCGAGAAAGCCGCCGCCACCGGTCACCAATGCCCGCATCAAATCTTCCTTTCCGCCCACTGGGCGAGTTGTTCCCGAAATATCTTGGCGTTATGGCGGATGTCCATGGGGAAGCCGGGGTGGAAGAGGAAGGTCTGGATGGGCCGGGTGGTCTCATGGCCCTGTGCGATATTGGCCAGTTCCTGTTTCAGGGTTTCCTTCGACATCCGCTTGCCCGCCTCATTGCGTTCGACGCAGATTGCCGGGACAGTCTTATCGCCCTGACGCACCCCGACCAGTGCCGTGCGGTAGACCCCGGGGTGGGTATTCAGAATACGCTCGCAGGGCAGCGTGAAGAGCGTCCGGTCCTCCAGGATGACCCGGTGCGACTTACGCCCGCACATCCACAGCCGGCCAGTCTCGTCGAAATACCCAATGTCACCCATGCGGTGGTAGAACGTACCGTCATGCTCATCTTGAATCTTGGCCAGCGCCGTGCCCTCGGGATTCTTGTAGTACTCCCGGGTGACCACCGGTCCCTTGACGACGATTTCGCCCCAGGCGCCAATGGGCTGCGCGAGTTCGTCCCGCCAGACCGGGATGGGATCGTCGGAGATTTTAATAATCCGGACCTCCAGGCCCGCCATGATCTTGCCCACGCAGACGCCCGCGCCAGCGTCCGTGGCTTCCGCCGTCTCCAGCAGTTCATTCGAGCCGATAGAGGCGACCGGCAGGGCCTCGGTCGCGCCGTAGGAGGGGAAGACTTCCACGCCGTCCGCCAACAGTTTGGTGAAGCGCTGGATGGAGGGCAGGTTCGCCGGGGCGCCCGCCGAGATGACCCGACGGATGCTGGGCAACCGAAGCGACTTCGGCGCGCCGTAGCGTCCGATGACCTCGATGAGCGCGGGTGAGGCGAACATGTTGGTGCATTCATAGGTTTCGATGGCCTCGACCAGGTAGGCCGGGTTGGCCTGGGCCGGTCGGCTGGCGTCCATGTCAGGCACAATGGCGGCCATGCCCAACGCGGGACCGAAGAGGGCGAAGAGCGGGAAGGTGGCGAGGTCGCGTTCGCCGGGGCTGATGCCATACTCGCGCTTGAGCATATCGACCTGCGCGTTGAAGATGCCGTGGGTGTAGACGGCGCCCTTGGGGAGGCCCGTACTGCCGCTGGTGAAGCTAATCGCCGCCATGTCCTCGGGTGCCACCTGCATTGTGGCGCGGGGCGAATCGTCCGGTGTCTCACGCATCAGTTGCTCCAGCGTCACGCCGCCCCAACCGAGCTTGCGGCCGACGGTCACCCACTTGCGCAAGGTCCGTTGGGCCCAGCCGAAGAGGACCCGCGCCACGTGCGCCTTGGGAATGCCGACAAAGGCCTCGGGTTCCGCCTGCGCCAGGCATTCTTTCAGGTTCTTCAGCCCAATCCCCGGGTCCACCAGCACCGGTACCGCACCCACCTTGAACAGGGCGAAGGTCAGCGCGAAAAAGTCGAGGCTTGGCTTTACCATCAGCACCGTGCGCATGCCGGGCTCAATGCCGTAGGCGTCCAGGGCGTGGGCGATGTGATCGCTCTGCCGGTTCAGTTCGGCGAAGGTGTATTCGCCGTAATGGGTCTTGCCGCCGCGATGCGACTGCACCGCCACGGCCAGCAAATCGGGATGAACCTCGGCGATGGCCGGCAGGTGTTTGGCGATGTTGGCGTTCTGGTTTGCCGCTTCCATGTTCCGTCTCACTCCTTCTCGGGGCTGTTGTCTGCCTTGGCGATGAACTGCGTGATGGCCGGAATCAGTGTATCCGCCGCATCCTCCAGTATATAGTGGCCGCCGTCCTCGTACACCGTTTTTTCCATATCCGGGAAACGCCGACGCCATTCTTCGAGGAAATGCCGGTCAAAGACAAAGTCTTTCAGGCCCCAGCCGAGGAACTTCGGGGTGGCCGCCAGGCGCTCGAGCTTGTCGGCGGCATCGGTGATGCGTTCCCAGCCACGGTCACCTGGACGCAGGGGGATGTCCTGGACAAAGCGCAGCGTGGCGATGCGGTGCGCCCAGGAGTCGTAGGGGTGGCAATAGGCGTCGCGCAATTCCCGGGACATGCGCTGGCGTTTGCAACCGACCCAGGCCGCGCCCCGGCTGAAGGCGTTTCCACCCCGCACCAGCAGCGCCCCCAGGCGCGTGTTCCGGCAGAGCCAGAGCGCCCAGGGAAAGGGCTTGCTCGCGGGCAGGGGGAAGGCCGCGGTGTTCAGTATGGTTAGCGAACGCATTTGCGCGGGGTGTTCCACCGCGTGGCAGAAACCGATCATCCCGCCCCAGTCGTGTACGACCAGGTGCAGCGGCGTGTCCGACAGTCCGAGATGCGCCAGCAGGGACTGCACGTCCGCTACCCGCTGCTCCAGGCT
>SKJD01000472.1 GCA_007116095.1 Candidatus Hydrogenedentota bacterium | reverse complement strand
TTTGCCTTCACCCAGGCGCGGTAGCGCAGCATGCGCTCGAAGGGCAAGGTCTTGATGGTGACGTACTGCTTGCATGCTTTTTCCGCCTCGCTGTCTTGGTCTTGCGCGTCATTTTCGGATGCCTCGGGCTTTTCCACATTGGCGGCCGCCGCATCTTCTTCACCGTCGACCTTCGCTTCGGGACTTTCCGGGACGGCGCGCTGGATGCGCAGTTCGACTTCCTGGTTGCCGAGGTTTTCCAGGGCCTGTCCGGGACCGAAGTCCGCACTGAGCGGACGCCCGCTGATGGCCAGGATCACGTCGCCCACATCAAGATTCACGCCCGGAGCCCGCAGGGGCGCATGCTCGAAGGGGTCCCAGGAGTCGCCGTCCACGATATGGGTGATGCGGTAGCCGCCCGCCGCTTCATCGTAGACAAAGTCCGCGCCAAGGCGTCCCTGTAGCCAGGGCTGCGGCACGCGGTAGTCGCCGCCGTATTCGTAGGCGTGTGATGTGCCGAGCTCGCCCTGCATCTCCCACATCAGGTCCGAAAACTCGCTGCGGGTGGCGATGCGCTTCAGCAGGGGGTAATAGCGCTGGTAGACCTGCTCCCAGTCGACGCCGGACATGGCTTCGTTCCAGAAGTGGTCGCGCTGGAGCCGCCAGGCCTCGCGGTAAATCTGCTTCCACTCCTCCTGGGGCGCCACGGAGACGGGGATGCGCCCGAGGTTGATCTGGCCGCTGCTGCGTCCCTTGTCATGCGGCATGGTGATTCTCGGATCGGTATCCGGGGCGGGCGCGCCGGCGTCGATCACGCGCAGGGCGCCTTTGTTGTAGCACGCCATCTTGGCGCCGTTCTTGGAAAGCGTTACGTATTCGACGCTCTCGAGCAGGGGCTCATCCCGGAGTACAGTAAAGTTGTAGGCCAAAAGTAGGTAGTCCTTCGCCTCCGCCTTCTCATCGCCCGGTTGCTTGCGACTGCCTTCGATCGACCCCATGCTGAGCATGAGCTTGCCCTTGACAGCGAGAAGTTGCTTGAAGAGGCCTTCTCTGCGTGGCATGGCCAGCACCCGCTGCTGGATTTGATCGAAATCAATCTCGACCGGCTCTGGCTTGTCTTTCTCTTTTTCTTCCTCTTTCTGCTTGTCCGTGCTGTCGGCTGCTTTTTCGGCCGGGGCGTCGTCCGCGTCGGACTTCACATCCTCCGGCTGTGCATTGTCGTCTTTCTTTTCTTCCTCCGCTTCCGCTTCAGACGCCTTGCGTTTTGCAATTTTTGCCTTGAAGGCTGCAATTTTCGCCTTCAGTTTATCCCCCGATTCCTCGTCGTCATCCGGGGGGTGGGGGATGAAGGGATTTGGTACATCCCGGCGCAGAGGCACGGCCATGGGGCGTCCGGCGCGGGGGAAGGCAAGCTCGAAATGGATTGCGTCGTAGACCGGATTAAAAACACGATTCGAGAGGAAGAACAGGTATTTGCCGTCGGGGTCCCAGGTCGGGCTGTGGTCGTCAAATTCCGGGTGGGTCACGTCATGGAGGGCGCCGGTGGCTACCTCTACCACCCGAATGATACTGATCTGATCGCTCACCGCGAAGGAATAGGCCGCCCACTGGCCATCCGGTGACCAGACGAAGTCGCGGATTTGGGCGTAGTCGCTGCGGTCCAGCAGACGCATTTCACCCGACTTGAGGTCTACGTGGTGGAGTTCGAAGCGGTGGTTGCCCAGCAACGCCTGGTCGGCCGTGGGAGAGGTCTCGAGGTTGACGACGCGGCCCACGTCCAGCGTATCGAAGCGCTCCGGCGCGGACTCGTTATCCAGCGCATGGACTTCCAGTTTCTCTTCGCCCGTCTCATCCGAGATCACGGCCAGGCGTTTTCCTTCGTAGAGCCAGGTCGCCAGCCGGTAACGCACGCCGTCTTGCGCGCCCAGTTGCCTGACCGCGCCTTCCCAGTTGGCCATGGTGAAGAGCTTGCCGCGCGCGACCACCGCCAGGGAGTGTCCTTTCGGATGCAGGTCGATATGTTGCAAATATTGCTGGGCCGGCACATACTTGCGCTGCGCCTGAATCCGGGGACTGTGTGTCTCAATGTCAATGCGATCGTTGAGGTCGGTTGTCGGATCGAAGAAATAGAGGTCCCCGCCGGCATGGTAGACAATCCGCTGCCCGTCCGACTGGGCGCCCCGGGCGTAGAAGTCCTCATGGTGCGTGTGGCGTTTCAGGTTATTCCCGTCGGGAAGGCAACTGTAAAGATTGCCGATCCCTTCGTGATCCGAGAGGAAATAAATGCGGTCCTTCAGCCAGTTCGGCGCGCTCAGGTTGCCGTCGACCGGCGCAAGGACCTGGAAGTCGCCGTCTCCCCCGATGTCCACCCAGAGCTGCCCGGCTGTGCCGCCCCGGTAGCGTTTCCAGCGGGCGGCGTCGGCGTTGTGCCGTCCCAACACCATGCCTTTTCCGTCGGGCGCGATGCTGATTCTGTTGGCCATGCCATGGGGAAGCTGCTCCGGCTCCATACCGTCCAGGCCAACCTGCCAGAGGCGCATGGCCTTCCGGAATGGCTGGTTGTGGCTGCTGGCGTAATAGATATACTGGTTATCCGGGGACCATCCCACCACGACCGCCGTGTCGCCCTGGTAGGTCAGGCGCCGCGCCTGACCGCCGGGCGCGGGCATCACATAGACTTCCCAGGCGCCGTGATCGCGGGCGCTGAAGGCGAGCCATTCGCCGTCTGACGAGAGGACCGGACTGTCCGTCGCGCCGAGGCTGGTGGTGAGGCGGCGAGCCGTACCGCCTTCCAGGCTGACGCTCCAGAGGTCGTCCTCGCAAACGAAGACAACGTGCTCGTCGCAGATGGTGGGGGAGGTGTAGTAACCGGACATAAACAAAAACTCCTCAGGCTGTGCTGGCGATTGTTGCGGTGCTATGGCGTGCGCAATACGCTTATCTACCCCGATAGACCGCAAGGGACGGGGCGTAAGTATAACGCATATGAATTTCGGGGTGCGAGGGTGATGCTTTATCGCAGGTCACCGTGGGGGTTCAACGCAGTCGCGAGGCCCCTTCGCCCGGGCGTGAGATAATGATTTTCCCCTGGATAGCAGTCGCCGAGCGGTAGGCGTCCAGCAG
The DNA here is from genome assembly GCA_007116095.1 of Candidatus Hydrogenedentota bacterium. Lineage (GTDB taxonomy): Bacteria > Hydrogenedentota > Hydrogenedentia > Hydrogenedentales > SCBR16-9 > SCBR16-9. The sequence goes on along the minus strand of SKJD01000472.1, from coordinate 436 downwards.
GGCGATGCTGAAGGTGGTGACTTCATCGTAGGCGACCAGATTGATGGTGCAGCCGCCGAATCCCGCGCCGGTCATGCGCGCGCCGTAGCATCCGGGCAGCGCCCGTGCGGCTTCGGTCATGGCGTCGAGTTCGGGACTGGTGACTTCGTAGTCGGCTTTCAGGCTGTCTCCCGAGGCATTCATCAGGCGGCCCAGGGTAGCTGCGTCACCGGCCTCCAGGGCCTGGCAAGCAGCCTGGGTGCGGTCGTTTTCCGTAATGACGTGGCGTGCGCGGCGGAACACCACATCCGACATGGCCTTGGCGCAGGCCTCCAGTTCTTCCAGGCGGTAATCCCGCAGGTGGGTGCCTGTCTTGCCGAGCTGGTGCATCAGGGCCGCCACGGCGGTGTTGCACTCCGCGACGCGCTCATTGTACTTCGAGGCGGTCAGACCGCGG
>SKJD01000083.1 GCA_007116095.1 Candidatus Hydrogenedentota bacterium | reverse complement strand
GGCTGCATTTGGGGCTGCGCGCCGAGCAGACCGCGCGCCCGTGAAAGACCATGCAATGCGAAAACAGCGTCCATCTTTCCTCGGGCCAGACCTTCATCAATTCCCGTTCTATCTTGACCGCATCCGCCGCCTTGCTGAAGCCCAGGCGCCGGCTCACCCGCGTGCAGTGCGTGTCGACGATGACGCCCGGCACGCCGTAACACTCGCCCAGGATCACATTCGCGGTCTTGCGTCCCACGCCAGGCAACTTCACCAATGCCTGCATGTCTCCGGGCACCTCGCCGCCGTATTCCTCCAGCAAAATTTGGCAGGTCTTGTGGATATTCCGGGCCTTGGCGCGGTAAAAGCCGCAGGAATGAATTCGCTTCTCCAATTCCGGAGTGGGCAGTTGGTACAGAGACGCCGCATCGGGATATTCCGCGAAGAGCGGTTTGGTCACCAGGTTCACCCGTTCGTCCGTGCACTGGGCCGCCAGGATGGTCATGATCAGCAGTTGAAAGGGGCTGCCATAATCCAGGGTGCAGCGGAGGTCCGGATACGCCGCCCGGAGTCGCTCGAAGACTTCTACCGCCCGGACGCGTTTCTCCGTCAAGTTCTCCCGTTTCTTTACGGCTGTCTTCTCTGTCATGGCTTTTTCTTCCGCGCCCACGCCAGCAGGTCCTCCACTTTCCAGGTATTCAATACATGTTCCGCTTCCAGCCAGCCTTTTCGGGCGATACCGATACCAAAGCGCATGTTGTCCAGGGCGTCGAGGCGGTGCGCGTCGGGACCGATGGAAAATAGCACGCCTTTGTCCCGACCCCGGCGGATATAGCGCCAGTCGATGTCGAGGCGCCGGCAGTTGGCGTTGATTTCTATCGCGACCTGATTGGCGACGCAGGCGTCGAAGAGCTTGTCGTATTGGATGGGGAAGCCGCGGCGCATCAGCAACAGGCGGCCCGTGGGATGCCCGAGGATGTGGGTGTAGGGATTCTCCACAGCGGTGATCAGGCGCTGGGTCGCTTCTTTCTCCGTCATGTCGAGTTGGCTGTGGACCGAGGCGACGATCAGCTCAAAACTGCCAAGGATGTCGTCCTCGTAGTCGAGCGAGCCGTCTGTTCGGATGTCGGACTCAATCCCTTTGATCACCCGGAATTCCTTGAGCTTTTTATTGATGGCGTCGATCTCGCGGTGTTGTCGCTCAATATCCGCTTCCCGAAGGCCCCCGGCATAGGCCGCGGACTGGCTGTGATCACTGATGTGCAGGTATTCATAGCCTCGACCTTGGGCCCCGGTGACCATTTCCGCCAGGCTGTCTTTGCCGTCGCTGTAGGTCGTGTGGCTGTGGATGACCCCGCGAATATCGATCATCTCCAGCAGCTCGGGACTTTCTTCCAGTTCAAACTCGCCCATGTCCTCACGCAGTTCCGGCGGAATGTAGGGCAATCCGAGTTTTTTATATATGTCGACTTCGTCATCACAGGGCGCCAGCTTGTCTTCATCAGTGAATAGGCCGTACTCGTTGAGCTTCAGGTCCCGGTCTTTGGCGCGACGGCGCAGGACTACATTGTGCTCCTTGCTACCGGTAAAGTGCAGCAGGGCATAGGGATAGGCCTCCTCCGAGACAACGCGCAGGTCTACATGGATGCCCGATTCCCAGACCACGCTGGATTTGGTGTCGCCATGGTTCGTGACCCGCTGGACGCCCGGCGCTTCGATGAAGCGCTGCATTACCAGTTTCGGTTTGGCCGACGCCACCACCAAGTCCACGTCCTTCACCACCTCTTTCGAACGGCGGTAGCTGCCGGCCGGGGCGATGTGCAGGACTGCGGGCTCTTTCCTCAGCCAGGGGATCAGTGTTTCCACCACCTTCTCGGCTTCGATGAGCAGGTATTGGCCAGCATGGGCGTGTGCAAATTCGATGCCTTCCTGAATCTTGGCCTGCATTTTTGGGCCGAAGCCTTTCAGATCAGCGATGCGGCCCGCGTTGAGCGCTTCTTCGAGTGCGGCGAGGGTATCTACACCAAGCTCCTTGTACAAGGTCTTGATGCGCTTGGGACCGAGGTTGGGGATTTGAAACAACTCCTGGATGGTATCGGGAAACTGGGCGCGGAGTTCCTCCAGAAAGGGGAGCGCGCCGGTCTCGACCAGGGTCTGGATTTTGTCCGCCAAGGCTTCCCCGATGCCCGGTAACTCCCGCAGGCGTCCCTCCATCACGACGCCCTGGATATCCTCGTCCAGTTGCTCGACCAGCCGGGCGCCGTTTACATAGGAGCGTATTTTGAAGGGATTTTCCCCGGACAACTCCATCAACTGGGCGATTTCTTCCAGCGCCGCAGCCACATCCTTGTTGCTCATCGTGTACTTGGCTCCTTGCAGATAAATGATTAAATGCATCAGGGATGCAATGAATCGAAGAGGCGGGTTTGTTATAATGGCAAATGGTAGCAAGAAACGGCCTGTCACCGCCATGCCGCGTGCGCAGAGGTGGCAATAGCCGCATGGTGGTTCCCAATTCGCGTGCATTGGCGTGCATTCGTGGTTACTACAGGAACTGCCAATATGGAACCACGAAAGGACACGAAAAGTTTTATTTACCACGGAAAGCACGGATTACACGGACACGTTGATTTTTGACGCAGAGGCGCAAAGGGGGTGCGTGCTGGCGCATCGTTGGGTGGGTTGTTGGTTTTATGCCAACGGAACCTATTTTGATGCAAAGCCAATGCCTGTAACCAATCCCGAAGGGATTAAAGCTTGTAGCGCGGGGTAAGGCCTGTTGGGCGGCACGCCCGCAGAGCCGCCACCCCGGGATCGCGTCGCCCCCTAAAAGCGGTCCCCGAAGGGGCGCCAGCAGAAAAAACTATCCGCAAATGACGCCGATGTACGCAGATTTCGATTGTAACTTTTTGTCATTTTTTACCACGGAAAACACGGAAATCACGGACACGTCCATTTTAATGCAGCGGGGATATGAAAATGTGCTTTATCGATCCGCGTATGCACGAAATGGGACAGCATATAATCTGCTTTGCCGTGTACTTCTTCCCTGTAAAAACACCCGACACCCTACACTTTAGAAAGCGTTGTACATGAAATTCAGAACCCGCGCCATCCATGCTGGTCAGGAACCGGAGCCTTTGCATGGATCGGTCATGACTCCCGTATACCAAACTTCGACCTTTGCCTTTGAGGCCCCGGACAAGCCACGGACTTTCGACTATTCCCGCTCCGGCAACCCGACCCGGCAGGCCCTGGAAGAATGCCTGGCCTCGTTGGAGAACGGCAGCCGGGGACTCGTCTTTGCTTCGGGCATGGCGGCGGAAACGACGCTGCTGTTGCAGTACCAGGCGGGGGATCATTTTGTCGTATCCGACGAGATTTATGGCGGCACCTACCGCCTGATGATGAATGTCATGCAGAACAAGGGCATCGAAATTACCTTGGTTGATCTGTCCGACCTGACGGCGCTGGAAGACGCCATTCGGGACAATACCCGCATGATCTGGATCGAGACGCCGACCAATCCCCTCATGAAGGTAGTGGATTTGGAAGCCATCACGGGAATCGCCCAGAAGCACGGCATTCACACGGTCTGCGACAATACTTTCTTGTCGCCCTACTTTCAGAATCCCCTCGATCTCGGCGTGGATATGGTATTGCACTCCACGACGAAATACATCAACGGCCACTCGGACGTGGTGGGCGGCGCCATTGTCGTGAAAGACGCTGCGCTGGGAGAAAAACTCTACTTCCTGCAAAACGCCACCGGCGCCGTGCCGGGACCCTGGGACTGCTTTCTGGTCTTGCGTGGACTCAAGACCCTGGCCCTGCGCATGGAGGCGCACAACCAGAACGCCCTGGATTTGGCGCAGTACCTGGAAACGCATCCGGCCATTAAATCCGTGTTACACCCCGGTTTGTCTTCCCATCCGCAGCATGCGCTGGCCACCCGGCAGGCGCGGGGTTACGGCGGTACGTTCTCCTTTTTCATGAAGGGAGGGCTTGAAGCCGCATACCATCTACTGGGCGCTTTGAAGCTACATTCCCAGGCTGTGTCCCTCGGCGGGGTCGAATCGCTGATTGAACACCCCTGGAGCATGACCCATATCAGCATGCCTGAAGCAGCCCGACTGGAAATGGGAATTACCGAAAATCTCGTGCGGGTCTCGGTGGGCCTGGAAGACATTGAAGACATCAAAGCGGATTTTTCCCAGGCGCTGGCGTCATTAACGTAAAAACCCCGTTTTTCAAGATTAGTTTGTGTTTAAAGTGCTTATTGTATGTATTTCTGTGGTTCTATTTCGCGTTTTGCCGATATTTTGCACGGCTGTTGCAACAAGTACATTTGCCAAAACAGTCCTTTGTCGGGTACACTTCAGACGTTAATGACCTATCGGTTACAAGATAACGCCTCCTGTTATTCCAGCCAACAGGCAAAAAACACATTTATGATGTGAAATAAAACTAGAGCGCTTTGTGCAGGCGCACTCAACGCAAACATTAAAAGTGACGGGATTCTATGGTTACATCATTTCGTGTCTGTGTTGCAGACGACAATCGGGAAGAGGCCTTCCTCCTTTGTGAAGGCCTGAAAATGAATGGCTATGACGCCGTGCCGGTCTACAATGGCAGCGATGCGTTGCGCGTGTGCGCCCAAGAGCATATTGACTTAATTCTGCTGGATGTTGGCATGCCGGATATAGATGGCTATGACGTCTGTAGACGCCTGAAGGCGGATCCGAAGACACGCGACATCTCCGTGATTTTTGTCACGGCCCGGGGTGAGTCCAATGATGTGGCGCACGGCTTTGACTTGGGCGCGGTGGATTATATCCCCAAGCCGTTCAACCTGCCATTTGTTATGGTATGCGTGGAGTCGGCGCGGCGAACGATGCAGCTTCCGAACCCACTGAATATCAGCCAGGAGCTGCTCTTTGAAGAGCAGGAACTGCTGCACGACACCATCTACACGGATCACCTTACCGGCCTGCGTAACCGACGCTATTTTCAAGAGCGCATGCAGGAGGAGATTGAGCGCGCCCAAAGCTTCAACCTGGCTCTTTCCTGCATCATGATCGACGTGGATGAAGTTACGCCTCTGGAGTTGGATTGGGGCACGGCCGCCATGGATGACCTGCTGGTGGAAATTGGCATGTCCATGCGGGATTTCTCGCGTAACTTTGATATTCTCGCCCGTTACGATAGTACGGTATTTATCGCCGCATTGCCGCATGCCCCGCTGGAAGACGCCATGGCATACGTGAACAAGGTACGGGAGCGTATCAGCAGTCAAAGTTTTGGTGAGCCGCCAACCAAAGCCGCACTGACCTTCGGGGTGGTTGTGTTGGGCGACGGCAATTTGCAGGTCAAATACGCTGACACCCTGATCTCCGAGGCCATGCGCGGTCTGCTAACCGCCAAGAGCAGTTGTAAGGAACGGGTTTTCGCGAAGAGTCTGTAATCGCCTTCCAGTGAATCCGGGCGAACCGGCGCAATGGGATTGTTCATTCTGAATATAAAAAGCCATGGGCCGCCTACGTTATTATGTAGACGGCCCATGTTGTATTGTTTATGAATTGCCGGCAATCCAGTCGGGGTGAAGGGCGAGGTGGATGATGGTGGCGCCGTCGGGGCCGCTGCTGGAGTAGGTGACGTGCAGGATGCCGTCTTCGTCCTGGATCACGAAGGGGTAGCCATAGCGCATCGCTTCGTCGTCGGCCTCGAGTATCCGCGACATGGACCAGGTGGCGCCTTCGTCGTCGGAGAGCGAAATCGTCATGTTGTGACGGCCCCGCTCGGCGTCGTTGTAGACGAGTACCCAGCGGCCATCCTGGAGCATGTCCACGGCGACGCTCGCGCCGGGGTTCGGCAAGTCCATGGCCTCTGCGGTGCTCCAGGTCTCGCCGTCATCCTCGGAGGTCGCTACCTGAATCCGCTTCGGAAGTGGGCCGTTGTCGCGCATGTAGGCGACGATCTGGCCGTTCTTACGCACCGCGAGGCTGGGCTGGATGTTGCCCAGGCCCACGATGGGGTCGCTCGTTTGCCAGGTGGCGCCTTCGTCATCGGAATAGGCGATGAGGGAGACGTTGAAGCCGTCTGAATACAGCGGCAGCAGTATACGCCCGCTGTCGAGGGTCACAAGCGCGGTGCGGGTCATCCAGCCGATGTCCCGTTTCACTTGATCCTGCGCGGCTTGTTTCAGCAGGCGGGTATAGGGCCAGGCGTACTCCGCCCAGAGCGGTTCATAATAGTCCAGGGCGTCCAGGCCATCCGACAACGCTTCCGCGAATTCCTCGCCGGGTTTCAGCAGTAAGACGTCCTGCCATTCCCATTCCGGCGCGCCGTCGCCGCCCCAGTTGTCCGTGTAACGGTATTTCAGGATGGACTGTTCCCAGCGGTTCGCATTCACCGCAATCCAGAAGAGCCACAGTCGCTCGTTGTTGTCCAGGAAGAGCACCGGGTTGCAGTCTGGCGTGTTGGGTGTTTCCGCCATGGGAAAGACCGGGCTCCAAGTGTCTGAGCCTGCCTTCATCCGGGAACCCAGCAAGACGACATCATCCGCGGTGCGCTCGCCCGAGCCGTGGAACCAGACGGTCAGCAAGTCGCCGTTGGGCAATTCGACAATGCTGCTGCTGTGCACATGCATTTCCTGCAAGGGGAAAATGGCTTGCTTGTTAAACAAGACTTCTGCCTGGACGGCGGCGCTGCATAAGAACGCCGCCACACCGAAAATACAACCAAACATCATGCCTGGATACGGGAACAATCGCATAATGGGTCTCCTGTGCTGCTATATCCTTCATATTATGGCCCCTGAGTGTTGGGGCGAACCGTTAATAGCGTACAGGGAGTTGCCATATGGGCTCAAGCTGATGGCCCCGGCCGCATCGTTGCGATGGATTTTTACTGAAAATATACGGTAGGCTACAGGTACGTTAAGGGTCGTGGAACTGTATGGCGACCCAGAAATGAACAGGAAAGCACATAAAGCATGTCCGGCATATTCGGCGCCCATAACAAACGCAAAAAGCCCAGCATCAACATTACGCCGCTGATTGACGTGATGTTTTTGTTGCTCATATTCTTCATGGTTTCTTCCACGTTCCGGGAGCATTTGGGCATCGATATTGAACTGCCCCGCGCCGAGAGTGCTACCGAGCAGCAGCAGGGACCGCATGAGGTGCTTGTGGATGCAACGGGGCAGTACTACCTGGATCAGGAAGCGATGGATTTACCGGAACTGGAAACGGCTTTGCGGGCGCTGCTGGAAGCCGACCCCGAAGCCGCGATTGTGCTGCGTAGCGATGAAGGGGCCACGTTTCAACAGGGGGTTGCCGTGCTCGATCTGACCCGGAAGATCGGGGGACATCGTCTGATTATTCCAACCCGGTTACCTGGTGAGGAATTGACGGAATAGACCATGCCCCTGGCGGCTTGGGGATCAGGTGGGCAGCGAACTGTCGGCGTCATCGTCCAGGTTGCTTATTTCCACCTTGGTATGTATCCAGGCGTTGGTGCGAAAGACCAGGAAGGTCAGGAAGAGACGGCTGGTATGGCTGATCAGGATGCTCAGCCAGACAATTTCCGCGCTGAGGGCGTCGATCGCATAAAAAAAGCCGCAGAAACCCAGCAGGATGACGATCTGCGTGAGGAAGGCGATGTACATCGGGATTTTCGTGGCGCCAGCTCCCTGTAAGCCGCCGGTGAGCGCGAGGGTGACGGCGACGGCGATGCCGGAGAGGCTGAGGTAATTCAGTAACGAGCTGCCGTAGTAAAAGACGGGGCCCTCCGATGCGTCAAAGAGGCCGAGCAGAAATTCTGGAAATTGGTAGAATACCAGGCCGAGTAAGATGGCCCAGCCGGTGCCGAGATACGCAGCAACGGCAACGGCCCGTTTCCCGCGCTCGGGATCCCCGGCGCCGATGTTCTGCCCCATAACTGTGGCCGAAGCGGCGCGCAAACCGAAGGAAGCCCAGGTAATAATGGCAAAGAGTTGACCGTAGCAGATGGTGTAGGCAGCCTGGGCCGCAGCGCCCAGGGAGGCGACAAAGACCATCAGGAACACCCCGCCGATATTGAGTAGCACGCCCTGGATACCCGAGGGAATGCCGATACGGAGCGATACCCGCAGTATGTTCCAGTCGGGGAGGAACACATACTTCTTGGGTGGGCGTATCAGGACCTTGCCCCGCATAATCAGGGAGATGGCAATAGCCACGCTGAAGAAGGGCGCGATCACGGTGCCGATGGCGGCGCCATTGACGCCCAGTGTCGGAAAGGGGCCGTAGCCGGTGATCAGAAAATAGCTGATCACGACGTTCATGATGGTGCTTAGAAAGCCCAGCATCAGGGGCACCTTGGGTTCACCGGAGGCATGAAAGGCGCCGGTGAACATGAAGACCAGAAAGATGCCGGCGCCGCTGGTGAAGAGGATGCGCAGGTAAGGGAGGGCGTGCCGCATCACTTCCTCGTCGGCAGAGACGAACTGGAGTAGCCAGGGGGCTGAAAAGTAGCCCACCGGCCCGGCCACAAACACGAGGACAAAGAGGGCCGCGAGGAATGAGTGGTAGACGACCTCGCTCATTTTCTCGCGTTCCTGGCGCCCGGCGTAGCGCGCCACCAGCACATTCATCCCGTGGAAGATGGAGGCGACAAAAACCACCATCACCAGAAACACCTGCCAGGCCACACCCACCGCCGCATTCGCCGCGTTGTCTTGTGATTCGACAAAGCGCCCGATCATAATGTGGTCCGCAAAGCTGTGGACCCCATTGGTCAGGTTGAGCAATATGACCGGCCAGGCGAGTTTCCAGACGGACCGGAGCACGCTGCCGGACACAATTTCGGTGTCAAATTTCTTCATGAACTGCTAAACTGCAAGTGATCTCCCCCGGTATTGCAGGTTTTCCAGTGGGTTGGATGTCCTGCCAGAAAACCGCAGTGGAAGGGTTCCCATAGGCAATAGAAATTTGGGCAAGACATACGATTTTTGTGGCGATACGACTGGGTAGCTGCCCCATTGCCAGGCGTGTGACTTTACACAGGAAGGGGTTGGTAACAATCCAGGCTGCCCCATTATATCAGATTGACAGGGACAGCCTGAATTATTGAATTTATTGTTCTCGCCCGGTGGATGGCGGCATAAGGCTATGTTACAGTTCCGCTTCCGAAGTGACGATCCGGATGCCCTCAGGCGCCTCCCAGTGTGAAGTGATTTCACCGCTTGCGGTTTTTTCATGCCTGACCGTCACCGGACCCAGCGGAGTCGGGAAACTGCCTTCGGCAAAGTCCAGGTCGGCCAGGTGGGGATCGATCCGCAAGGTCTTACAGCCCGGCTCCAGCGGACGCACCCCCAGAATATGCTCACTCATCCAGGCCGTCGGGCCGCCCGCCCAACCATGGCAGAGGCTGTGGCGCAGCCCTTTGTAGCAGAAATTGCCGAAATCCCGGTGGATGCTCGTGGCGCCTTCCGGAACGAGCTGGTCGATGCCGATCACTTCACCTTGGGTCCAGTCCAGGTTGAAGTCTTCCCAGAAGGTCGTGGCGCCCAGTTCGAGCATTTTGTACCAGTAGCTGCGGATGACTTCCAGGGCGCCTTCGTAGTCGCCTGCTTTGGCGCGCGCCTGGAGGACATAGTAGCCGTAGAAGGTGGATATCCCTTGAAGTGGATTGACAGCCAACACCGCATCATTGATGTCCGTATAGTCGCGTAACCCAGAGAGCGCCAGCAAGGCATTGGCCTGCTTCGCCTGGGTCGGCGGCGGCGTGTAGGTCATCATGCGATCGGCGGCTTCCAGGGCTTTCTGCTGGTAGGCGCTTTCTCCCAGAACATCACAGAGCGCCGCGCCGTCCCGAAACGCCATTATCATCAGACAATGCAGGCCGGTATGCGTGGCTGCGGGGTCTTCGCTGCTGGGCCAGTCCAGGAAGCGGAAACCACTCAGTATTTCCTGGTTGTCTTCGCCGATATGCTCCAGGAGCAGGTCGATCAGGTCTGTCAGATATTCCCGCTGTTCCTTGAGATATGCAAGGTCACCCCGGTAGAGGTACCAGGCGCTGTGGGTCAGAATCCACCATATGGAATAGGAGCTGATCCCGTTCATCCAGTTTGGCAGTGGGGTCTCGTCCCGGACATAGTCCAGTGTGCGCGGGACGCTGTTGTCCTTCTCAAAGACGCTGTTGATGATCATCGTCTCGGGGTGGGCGTCGCCGATCCACGGCAGGCGATCCCGTTTGATACCGTCCCAGAGCATGTCCTGCATGCAGAGGTGGACCGTGTAGGCGCCGACGTCCCAAATCTTGTTCAGCCGTTCATCGCTGCAACGGAAGCTGCCGACATAGCGCAGGTCGCGATGCAGAAAGGCCGCCTTGCACTCCTTAATCTCGATATGGGCGCCGGGTTTTACCATGTCGATCCGGACAAAGCGAAAGCCGGTATTGCCAAATTCCGTCGAGCCATACCAAGGGATCAGGATTTCCTGATCGTGGATGGCGTGGTCCTGGTTCGGCGTTTCCATGGCTTCCACCACCGACTCGCCAAAGCGCACCCGCACAGGGACCGCCTCTTGTTTCGGAGTCATGCCGTTATAGATGACGATCCCGCCGTGTAGTTCCCGGCCAAAATCGAGGAGTATGCCTGGCGCAGCTTTCGAGTTGCTTTTATAGCGCAAGTGACAGGAGCCGCTCCCTGGCTGGAGCAGGTGTTCCGCGCCGGACGCCGCGTCGCCCGTGCTTTGCCAGACAACGGCTACGGGCGGTACATAAACGCGTATCCTGGGATCTATGGCGCTTAATGCTTTCGGATTGTTCATGGATATTCCTTAAATCGCTTGACGAGACTACAGCGGTGTCCATACCTGGATGTGGCCTGGCCATGTTTTACCCCCGGAGCTTTGCATGGCATCCCCGCATCGAGGAATGCTTTGCCGATTGTACTATGTCGTGGGGAAGTTTCGCCAATGAGATTGCGCTGGAAACCCGTTGCAAATGTGGTCGTATCGGGATTTTTCCGTTACCTTACAAGGGCGTGGTAAGGGGCATGTGTATGGGCGGCGGGGTGATGGGATGCTCATGCCTGTGTTGTCGGTAGCGGCCCGGCGACTCACCGACGACCCGCTTGAATTGGCGGGTGAAGTAGTTGCTGTCTTCGAAGCCGACCTCGTAGGCGATCTCGGTAATTGACTGCTTGGAATGCCCGAGCAGGGCGCAGGCCTTGGCTATGCGCAGACGGATGAGGTAGTCGATGGGGGAGAGGCCGGTGGCTTCATGGAATACCCGCATGAAACTGCGTTTGGACATCCCGGCGTACGCCACCAGCTCTTCCAGACTGATGGGGCGTCGGTAATGGCTTTGCATATAACCCAGCACCTTGCCCATCCGCATCAGGCTGTGGGCCTTGGTGTCGCTGCTGTGGGTGTAGCAGCGGCAGAGATGGCCGACAATCTGCATGAACAGGCTTGTGGCCATGAATTCGTAGCCCGGATGGTGTAGGTCCAACTCTTGTTTTAATGTGCCTACCAGGTTCAGCACATGTCCCAGGGCTTCCGGTCCCAGGTGCAGGCGGCTTTCGAATTGGTGTCGGTTGCGGTATCGGGGTTCCAGACAGAACAGCACATGGTAGGCGGGCAGTTTTTGGATATGTGGTATGCGCTCGAGGATGTGCCCATGGTCAAACAACACATTGACCAGGTGCAGGTTGTTGATGTCCGTGTAGCCGTGATTGCGGTTGCCGGTAATGACGAAACAGTCCCCGGATTGTACCGGGTAGATTTCTTCCCCCGTGATGTGTTTGCCCGCACCATCGTAGACGATAACCAGCTCGGAAAAGCGATCGTGGGTATGCAGGGGTTCCGGCGGTTGGGGGTAGGCGTAGCGCACGCCCAGCGGAAAATTCGGTCGGGCGAAAACCTCCCGAGCGGTCCAGACATGCTTCAGCATGGGCAATCCTCCATTTCCCGCGCTACCTTTCGGATTCATCCGCGCCTGCCGCCGTCGTTGCGCAATATGAGACAAATTGTGTTTATGCGGAGACTTTGAAAAAATCGTTTAATCAGTGGCAATATTGTGCTATATCTTAGCAATATTGTCAAGGTAACTTTTACGGTTTCATGCTATCTTTGTGTGAAGATGGATATATTGTGAATCTGTCGCAATCGTTGCATACTTTGGAGGACGGTATTATGATGAAAGTGAAACGACACGGCTTCACCTTGATCGAACTGTTGGTGGTGATTGCCATCATCGGAATTTTGGCGGCTATCCTGCTGCCGGCGCTTGCACGGGCCCGGGAAGCGGCCCGACGCGCTTCTTGCGCCAACAACCTCAAGCAGTGGGGCCTGGTGTTCAAGATGTACTCGGGCGAGAACCGCAGCGGCCATTTCCCGCCGGGCATCACGACGATGCCCTATGACGGCCAACAGCAACGCGCCTGGATGCAGGGCTTCTCGGGCGAGAGCATGTATCCGGATTACTGGAATGATCCGAGTATCGCCATCTGCCCGTCAGACTCCCGCGCGGACTACAGCCCGACGGGCGGCGGTCAGGGCTATGGGGTGGAAGAGGACTACTCGGCCCAAATTCAGCGCCTCGGACAACTGGCGACACAAACCGGTACCCAGCATTGCATGAATGCCATGCTGTCGATCCCGGCTTCCTACATTTACGTGCCCTACGCCGTGCGCACCGGTGGGCAGTTGTTGGACGTCCAGTTCATTACCACCATCTGGTGGCCCAACCACCAACGGCGTGTCACCTTAAATCCGGGCGCCCTGGAAAACGCTGGCTGTTGGTTCGGTGTGTGGGTGACGGATGAGGTAAACGTGCAGGACATCGGCGCCACACAGATTCAATGGAGCCCGCGAGGGGGCGACGGCTGGCGAGATG
>SKJD01000239.1 GCA_007116095.1 Candidatus Hydrogenedentota bacterium | reverse complement strand
TCAGTTTCGCCGTCACTTCCACCGAAGCGTTGTCGTCCAGACCTGGGATTGCCCCCTGGTTGGCGCAGCAGACGACCTGTTCGCTCTGTTTGTCCAGCTCTATCGCTTCCAGCAATCGGAAAGCCGCAGTGCTGTAGTGCGCCCCGCCGCGTTGGCTGAGTTCTTCGGGTTTACGGGTGCAGTTGGGGTCACTGTACTGTGCAAAGAGTTTCTTCTCAATCGCCAGCACCGTTTCGCCCCGTGTCTTTTCCTGCGCCTGCTGATACGCCACGGACTCGTCCGGAGCGTAGAAATACTGTAAATAATAGTTGCACCACATGCCCAGGCTTTCCATGGCGTCGATCATGGCCTCGCGTACCGGGGCATAGTCCCACTCTTCTTCCGCATGCTCGATGAAAAAGCGTACAGCGTCGCGGGTGATGTCCCGGCCGTTTTGGGTAATACGACGCACCCAGGAGAGATGGTTCAGCCCGACGTAGTCTAGCGCATAGTCATCGACCTCGCCACCGAAGGCTTTGATCAGTTCCAGGGGGATACCGATGGGAATGTTGCAGAGACCGACGGTTCGGATATTGCTGTATCGCAGCACGGATTCCGTGATAATCCCGGCGGGGTTGGTGAAGTTGATGAGAATGCCCTGCGGGTTGACCCGCTCCATCGTATGGGCGACTTGCAGTATGGCCGGAATGGTGCGCAGGGCGCAGGCAAAGCCTCCGATGCCCGTGGTTTCTTGTCCAATCAGACCGTGCCGCAAACCCAACTTCTCATCTTCGATACGCGCGGGAATCTGGCCCACCCGAATCTGGGTGATGACATAGTGGGCATCCTGCACGGCCGCTTCCAAATCCGTGCTGTGCCGCAGGGTGCAGGTAATTGCCTGGCTATCGGCCATGCGGCGGGCGAAATCGGCGTTGATCTGTAACCGCTCCGAATCAACATCCATCAGGCAGATTTCAGTCAGGCACAGTTCGGCCTGACGCATCAGTAACCCGTCAAGCAGCTCAGGGGTATAGGAACTGCCGCCACCGATGATGGCTATTTTCATACGATGAAATCCTCATCAAGCAGAATGGAAAGATCAACCCTTTTGCGCTTGTTTTGGAGTTGTGCTGTTAGGTCGGGACGCCGGAAAATTCATTGTGGTCCATGGTCCAGAGACCTACAGCATAGATATTGTATGGTACGTGATATCCGGCAAAAAAGTCAATTTTTCGTGAATTCCATGCGCGGTTTACATGAGCGGAGGGCGGGGGCATGGCCGCAACATAAAAAATCCGGAAACGCAAGAGCGTTCCCGGATAATGGGCTACAGGATTATTCAGATCTGCAGTCTAATGGTGCTTTGAGAGTACTTATTTGCGGGCGGCCTCGTAAAGCTCGGCGACCTTGTCCCAATTCACCACGTTCCAGAAGGCTTCGATATACTCGGGACGACGGTTCTGGTAGTTCAGGTAATAGGCATGTTCCCACACGTCCAGGCCGAGGATGGGGGTCTGGTTGTCCATCAACGGGGAATTCTGGTTCGGTGTGCTCAGGACCTCCAGGCTGCCATCGGTGTTCACGACGAGCCAGGCCCAGCCACTGCCAAAGCGCGTCTTGGCGGCGGTGGCGAACTTTTCCTTGAAGGCGGCAAAGCTGCCAAAGGTGCTGTTGATGGCGTCGCCGATCGCACCTGTGGGCTCACCCCCCTTGTTCGGACCAATTACCTGCCAGAACAGGCTGTGGTTGGCGTGCCCGCCACCATGATTTATTACCGCCTGCCGCTTTTCTTCCGGGACGGCATTGATGTTACGCAGTACTTCTTCCACTGGCTTTTCGGCCAGAGGATTGCCGCTCAGGGCATCGTTTAACCCGGTAACATACGCATTATGGTGCTTGTCATGGTGGATTTCCATGGTCTTGGCGTCGATATGCGGTTCCAAAGCATCGCAAGGATACGGAAGATCCGGAAGTTGGTAGGCCATGTTTCACTTCTCCTTCTTTGGGGTTAGCGCCATGCGCGGGCATGGCGGCAGAAATAGACTTTTCATGTAGATCGCGGAGATCAGAAAAATACAATATATACCTGTCCCCGTCTTTATGAGAAAAACGCGCGGTATACGCATGAAATTCCCTGGCTACTATACCGGGGGCTGCCGCCATCAATCCGGCAACAGTGGATGACCGGTTTCCAGTAGGGGATGCAGTGGACAAACTTCACATTTAGGCGTTTTCCGGCAAAAATATTTCCCCGTCCAGACAATCAGGCCATGAAACTCCCGAAACCGCGCCACATCCGATTCCAGATGCCGATGAAAGAAGTTTTGCAAGTCCGCATATTTGATATCCGCCGGGACCAGGCCATGCCGACTGAAGATGCGCCGGGTGTACGTATCCACAACGAATACAGGTTTCCCACACGCATACAGCAGGATATCATCCGCTGTTTCCGGGCCGATGCCATTCAGGGCCAGCAGGGTTTCCCGAAGTTCCTCCATGGGCGTTTCGGCCATCTCCGCCATATCGCCCGCATACGCGTCCAGGAGAAAGCGACAGAATCTATGAAGCCGCGTCGCCTTTTGCCGGAAGAACCCCGAAGGCCGGATATAGGCCTCCAGCGTCTCCACCGGCAAATCCAGCATCGCCTGGGGTGACATGCAGTCCGCTGCCTTGAGCTGGGCGATGGCCTTCTCCACGTTTGTCCAGGCCGTGTTCTGCGTCAGAATGGCGCCAATCGCCATCTCAAATGGCGAATCCGCCGGCCACCACCCCGTCGGCCCGAAGTGGTTTTCCAGGTGCGCAAATAACCGCGCCACCTGCCTGCGGCCCGTTTCCGTATCGGTAGTCTGTTCGGTATTATCTGTGATCATATTGCCTTGTGTGTGGTAGCAGTGGGTTGTGTTGCGCCGTCTCTTCACGCACTCAGGGCGTTATCAGGGTGTTATCAGGGCGTTGAGCGCATCCAGTAGCTCCGACAAGGCTTCGGGGAACGGCGGGCCATTGGCGCGCAGGTTTTGCCCGCTGTAATGCAGGTCGATCTGGAGATCGTCGGCGCCCAGGTAGGCCGGCGCGTCCGGATCAGGGGTTTCCAACGTCCAGGAGACATTTTCAGCAGCATCTTGCAAGGTCTCCAGGGTCGCCGCGTCTACCTCGATGTACCGCATTTCCTCATCCCAAATCACGAAACCACTGCCGTCCCGGTGGACCACCAGCCGCTCCGGGTTCGTTAGGGTCCCGCCATGGCGCCGGTAATCGAAGAGGGTATCCTGTTCCTTGCGTATGGTCAATGCTTGATGAGGCCGGGCTTGTATCTGATCCGCCAGGTGGCCCAGGTTGACCGCCAGCTCCACCAGTTGAAAGCTCTGGATGCAGGCCAGCCGATCACCGGGCGGCACTTCGCCGTAGGTCCGCACGAACGGTACGCTGAATGCATGCTTACCGATCGTAACAAAAAGGCTTTCGCCCAAGGGGATTTCCAAATGCCCCAGCAGGGATTCCGGTACATTCGTGATGACATTGCCATAATCATCGACCCGAAGCACCTGCCCATGGACGATGCTGTGTTCTA
>SKJD01000278.1 GCA_007116095.1 Candidatus Hydrogenedentota bacterium | reverse complement strand
CCACAGCAGCATTGCTGCTATTCAGCCCGGCAGCCATGGCCAATGGATACGACGAAGCCGGGGCTTCCTTGCTCTTTCCCGTGCTTTCCCGTTGGATTCATGTCCTTGGTGCGGTGATTCTTTTGGGGGGCGCCATCTTTTCCTGCTGTATCTATAGTCCCGCTTTGACCAAGACCCTCGAACCGGAGGCGCAGGCTGCCTTGCGAAAAGCGGTACAGCGTCGCTGGCGTTTGGTAGCGCACCCAATGGTGGGGCTGCTTTTAATCAGCGGCTTGTATAATTATTATCTGCACCTGGCGTCGCATCAGGGGGATGGCATTTACCATATGTTGATGGGCATCAAAATCCTGCTGGCGCTTGTGGTGTTCGTGCTGGTGAGTGTGCTGGTCTCGGGGAAGGAGCGCCCGAAAATTGAGGCCAATCGCATGGCGCTTACCTTGTTAAACATTGCATTGGGGGTAGGCATTGTCCTGATTGCCGGCTACCTTAAAATCCGGTAGAAGTGTTTTGCAGGTCATTAATATGTTATTTTGACCATCAGGTTAAGATGCAAGGAAATGATGACGCGCTGGTTGATTCCATGTAGTACCCAATAGACGAGGCGGTGAACAGTCATGATTGACAGACAACCTAAAGAATCCCCGCTTTCCAAAGGCAAAGAGAAAAAGCAGTTCATCGGGGAACAACTGCTCAATGCCGGTTTGATCACCCAAAAACAGTTGGATGAAGTGCTGGAAGTCCAACAGCAATCGGGTGGAAAGATGATCGAAATCCTGATGCGCAAAGGGTATATCGATGCGCAAACTTTTGTAAAATTCCTGTCCAAGCACCAAGGAATTGCCGGAATCGATCTTCTGAATTATATGATCCCGAAAGAGGTGATCAGCTTGATTCCGGAAGAATTGGCTCGGGAGCATGAGCTAATTCCCATCGACCGGATGGGGAAATTCCTTACGATTGCCATGGCCTGTCCCATGGACACCAAGACCCTGCATGAGATGGAGGAATTGACCGGTTTGCGCATCAAGCCCTTGCTGGTCTCCATGAGCGATCTGCACGCGGCGCTGAACCGCTACTACGGTTCTAGCGGCACACAGCAAATTCAAGACTTCAACACCATGCCCTACGCCTCAAATCCGTCGGGCGGCATGGAGCAGCGTGCCCTCCAGCACCGGGAGGAAGCGGTTGAAGATCTGTCCAGCGAAGCTGCATCGACTACCCCGGCTGATGCCACCTCAAAGGCGCCTCGCATCGAAAGGGTCCATGACCACACACCGTTGGTAGGTGCTTGTCGTACAGACAGCGCCGGCAGTGAAACCCAACATTGCAAAATCGATATCCAGCCGTTGGTGGAGAAAATCATCAACCTGGAGAGTCTTCCGATTCGTACGGAAACCACACAGGCGCTCGAGCGCCTGTTGGCGGATGCGGAATCTTCCTCCGGGGATGTGGCGAGCTGTGTACAACAGGATCCCGGCATGGCGGCTATGCTCTTAAAGGCGGCCAATACTTCGGAGAACAGTTTCAGCCACACCATCGGCAACATTGAATTGGCTATCGCCCTGTTGGGCAACCAGGAAGTGATGCGAATCGCCCAGGCTGCGCAGGCGCAGAAGCATAACACAGTTGTCGTTGGCTTGGACCTTGATCAATACTGGAGTCATGCAACTTTTTGCGCTTATACCGCCCGGCAACTGGCGTTGGATTGCGCGTTGAAGGATATTGGGACCGCTTATGCCGCCGGCCTTTTACATGACATCGGCAGGCTGCTACTGGCGCAAATTGGTGGAGAATGCTACCAGTATATCTCCCCATATGCTTCGGAGGAGACCACGCTGAAAGAAGAGCTTGCCGTCTTTGGCATTACCCATCCCGAAGTCGGCCTTATCCTCGCTGATGCCTGGGGTATGCCCAACACCCTCACCGTGCCCATCCGCTTTCACAGCGCCCCAGATGAAGCCCACGAAGCCAAACACATAGTGAAAGTCGTGGCGCTGGCAGCGCGTTTGGCGGACGTTTACACCTTGTCTCAGGCACCGAGTACACGAGTTTTGCTGGATGCCCTCAAACTCCCGGAAAGCCGTTGCTTTGCCTTGTTTGCTGAAACAGCCGAGTTCATTAATATCCCCGATACAAAGGAGGGATCGTAAGGTCGGCCTGATTTCTGGTTTCAGCGTGAAACGTAAGTGCTTTCAGGCATGTCTTTAAGTATAATGGGGGAAATCAATCAAAACCGATGGGGATAAACAAAATGAAGCTTTTTCGTGTGATTACAGCCGTGACCCTGACCTGCGCCTTTACCTTGGGAGCCTATGCGGAAGAGGGCCTGCGAATTCTCTACCTCAGTAAGTCTTCAGGGTTCATCCATTCAGTCGTGAATCCGGATGATTCCGGAACGAGCCTGACGGACCGGGTGCTTACGGAACTTGCCGAATCCATGGGAGCCCTCATCAACACCACCAAAGACGCTTCCCTGATCAATGCGGAAAACCTGGAGAACTACGATGTCGTTATTTTCTACACTTCCGGCAACCTGACCGAAGAAGGTAACGATGGATATCCGGCTATGTCGGAAACTGGCGTTGACGAATTGCTGGCCTGGATTGATAATGGCGGTGGTTTCATCGGCTTCCACAGCGCCACCGATACCTTCCGCGTCGGCGCGGAAGGCGAGCCCAACGACTTTATTCGCATGATCGGTGGAGAATTCCTGACCCACGGCGCCCAATTCGAAGGCATCCTGCAGGTTACCAGCCCGGAACACCCTACCATGGCCAATTTCCAGGACAACTGGGCCATCTGGGATGAATGGTACCTCTATACCCACCTCAACGAAGACGACATGCACGTCCTTGTCCTGCTTGAGCCAGGCGAAGAGCGTGAGAAGCAGGAGATGTACGACATCCCGGCTTATCCAATCATCTGGTGCAGCGCGATGGGCGAAGGGCGTATCTTACACAACGGCATGGGACACCGCGAAGATGTCTGGGAGAATCCCGACTTCCAGCAGACCGTCGTAGATGCGATAAACTGGGCCGCCGGCGAAGGCCCCACCCATGCAGCCCCCAACTACCATGACGTCGTCCCTGAAGCCGACGCCGAAAGCGCGGAATAGGCTATTAAGTCCACACAAAATCCGTATGCATTGAAGGATCCATAGTAATTTTTCAGATGCCCGAATAAAAAAATTTGCATCCGCAAAAACATTCTGGCATACTATGGGTCCTTCACGAGTTCCGCGGTAGCTCAGTTGGTAGAGCGGGTGGCTGTTAACCACTTAGTCGCAGGTTCGAGTCCTGCCCGCGGAGCCATTTATAACCTGTTGAATCCCAATGACTTAGGGGATTACCTGCCGTCAAATGCAGTGCAACTTGTAGAACCGATTTTTGCGGAAATTCCCCAAAAATCTACAAGGAGATGCACTGGTATGCCAAATTCAGCCCCCCCGTACCTGCTCGAAAAAGACAAACACCCCTCTTTCATCTGCCTCATCCTCCTTACGTAATCGACAATCGAAAGATGGTATTCCTCCGCTCTGCTTCCACAAAGGCACTG
>SKJD01000395.1 GCA_007116095.1 Candidatus Hydrogenedentota bacterium | reverse complement strand
CGCCAACATCCCGGGCAGCGGTTTTTTTTGACGACGAAATACCTGTTATTGCGTCTCGGTGATGAGCACCGGCGTTCCCAGGGGGAGCATGTCGTAGATTTCGATGACATCGTCATTGTACATCCGGATACAGCCATGCGAGGACGGCGTGCCGATCTCCGCTTCGCCGTTGGTGCCGTGGATATAGATATAGCGCCGCTTGGAGTCCACGAGCTGCCCCGCCTCGTTGTAGCCCTGGTTCTTTCCGGGCTCTTCCCCGTCCAGCCACAGGATGCGCGTGAGGACCAGGTCTTCTTCGGTGTCGTCGCCCGGTTGCCATATCTCCCGGGTGGCGCCACGCGCCCGAAAAACCTGTCCCCAGGGCGCGTCGTCACCGAATTTCTCCGACACGTTGTGCCAACCCAGCGGCGTCTGATAGCTGTTGGCGATGGCGCCGGTTCCCGCCGTGGCCGTGGCGATGCGGGCCTGCCAAATCGGTTCCAGGCCTTCCAACACGTAAAGCATCTGCGTATCCACACAGACCCAGACGCCGAGGCCGCTTAGCACCCGGTCCATCCAGCCGTGGGCGATCAAGGTTTCCAACGCTTCGGGCGGCAAGCCGGGATTGTCGTCGGTGTTATGCATGGCGTCCTCCCTGCTTGCATCCGGTGCGTCGTCATGCGCCATTGCTGGCGAGGCGTATGCTGCATCATCAAGAGGCGGAGCCTGAACGGTCGTGACCGGGGACGCATCCCAAGTCGCTTCCGGGCTGACATCGGCAGGCGTCACGTTCCTGTCGGATTCCGGGGCTTCGGCCGCCGCATATCCCTGTTGAACCATGTCCCGTCCCGGTCGTCGGTGCTCCGGATCAACGTCACAAGCTCCCAACAACAATGCCAACCCCGCGATGACGCCGCCACGCCAGCCGCCTTGTCGCAACGTCTTGCCTAACCGTTCAAGCATGTATGCACTCCAATTCGCCTTGATTTAGAGGGCGCGAAAACGCCCCAACAGCGCGATATTGTAACAAGCTGTTTGGGGTCAATGCGATTCGTGGCCCTACGCCCAAAGTAGGACAGGCAGATGGCGCGCGGTCTTCTCATACAGGAGTGAAATGTAGAATACCTAGTATAAATGCATTGCGAATAAATCTGTGCGTATATTAAACATAAAAATTGATATAAAGTATAAATAATATACAGAAAAAAGAGTAATATGAAATAAAGCAAAATTAAATACAACAAAACTAAAAATTATGTTGACATCGGCGTGCAAACATGCTATAAATAAGCCATGTACAGGATTACGCAATAAATGCTATATGAGAAAATCAATTATTGCGGGATTGGTAGCGTGGATTTGTGGCTAAAACCTCAGAGGAGAGCATGAAGATGTCACAGGGAATTTTACGAGTAGGACTGGGATTGAGCTTGGCGGTGCTATTGTGCAGTGGCGCCATGGCGCAGAACCTGGTCGAGAATTGGAGTTTTGAGACGCCGGACGCGGCTTCCGTGCCTGGGCCGGGCTATTTCCAGAACCAGGATGCCAGCGTCACGGGGTGGACGTTAACCCCGGCGGGTATTGGGCATGGCTTGAACAACAACATCGGCGGTTCCTACGATGATGGCCAGCGGAATCCTTTCCATGGTGGGGGGCGCCCGATTCCACATGGGGATCAGGTCTTGTTTATTCAGGGTGACGGTAATGGGATTCTTTCCCAGGAAATTTCGGGCATGGTGGATGGTAATGCCTACATGCTCATCTTCCATTCGGGCATTCGTCCCGGTAACGCCGGTATGGATTTGTGGGTCACTTTGGGTGGTGTGGAAATGCTGGAGCGCACCACCATGCTCGGCGCCGGTACAGCGCCATACGTTCGTTATGCCATTCCGTTCATCTATGAGGAATCCGAAATGGGCGCCAACCCCGCGCTGGAATTCCATAGAGAATGGCCGGCCGGTGGCGATGTGACCATTCTTTTCGACGCGATTGAGATTCGTCCCCCGCAATTGGCGGTCGATGTAACCGGCCCGGGCCTGGTGGCGCAGGGCGATACCGTGGTATTTAATACTGCTTTAACCGAAAACGTAGGCGAAACCTCCTATCAGTGGTACTACAATGGCGTCGAACTGGACGGTGAAACCGGCGCCACGCTTGAGCTGCTGGATGTTGTGATTGACGATTCCGGTGTCTACAGCGTAGATGTGACCGATGCTTCCGGTAGCGCCAATGCCGCCTTCACCCTGATCGTCGTGGAAGCGCTGCCCCTGAGCACGGCCTGGGTGCTTGCGCTGCTTGTCGTCCTGATGCTGGGATCAGGCGCCTGGGTTCTGCGCTCGCGTCAGGCCTAATCGCCGAAGCTTTGTCGTGTAGAAATACAAATCCGATAGTGTTGTGACAGTATTGCGTTTTCAGGCCCTATAATCAACGAAAATGAGGAAGTAGGCCAAAGGCAAAATTCGTATAAAAGCTGTTTGACAGCACCAAAAATTCACATAAAGAGCATCCAACTTCTCGAAAGAGAGGAGGGGGGTGCTCTTTTTTATTTGACTTCACCCGCCAAACATGATATAAATGCAGCAATCGAAGCAATTGTGCGAATGCGACGTAAGCTCAAAGTTTGCAGCAGGACGTAAATTGCGAGCTGAAATTAAAAGTTGCCTAAAGTGGCAACAAAACTGGAAAGAGGAGAGTTCGATTATGCTGAAGAAAATCATGGGGCTGGGGATTGCCGCTTGTATGCTGGCGCTGCTGAGTACCAGCGCCATGGCGCAGAACCTGGTCGAAAACGGGAGTTTCGAGGAGCCGGCAGCGGATGCCGTGGCCTGGCCGGGTTATTTTGGATCGGATGCCGTCACGGGCTGGACCCGCGAAGGCAACAATGGTGGTTTGAACAACAATCTGAGTGGCCCAAACGATTCGGATCAACGGAATCCCTTCTTTGGAGAGGGGCGTCCGATTCCTGATGGGGGACAAGTCTATTTCATCCAGCGGACAGATCCGGAAATTACCCTATCCCAGGACATCAGCGGTCTGGAAGAGGGCGAACATTATCTGTTCATCTTCTACGCGGGCATTCGCCCCAATAATCCTGGCATGGACTTGGTGGTGACCCTCGGCGGCGAGGAACTGGTGGATAGGCAATTCACCAACAATTCCGGTCCGTTGGAACGGGTTGAAGTCGCTTTCCAATATGACATCGATACCTTTGGCGAGAATCCAACCCTGGCCTTTACAGCCACCTATGGAGAAGATGAAGAAGCTGACACCACCATGGTGCTGGACCACGTGCAGATTCGTCCCCCGCAACTGGCCGCTGACATTAGCGGCCCGGGTATGGTGGCGCAGGGCGACAACATCGCTTTCAACGTCGATCTGTCGGAAGTTGTTGGCGACGCCAACTACCAGTGGTACTACGACGGCGTGGAATTGCAAGGCGAAACCGGCGCCACGCTTGAACTGCTGGACGTCGTAATCGAAGATTCCGGGGTCTACAGCGTCGAAGTTAATGATGCCGCCGGCAGCACGACGGCCGCCTTCACCCTGGTCGTGGTGGAAGCCCTGCCGCTGAGCTCGGT
>SKJD01000473.1 GCA_007116095.1 Candidatus Hydrogenedentota bacterium | reverse complement strand
ATCGATCTTCCCGGCATTCACACCAAGTTTATTGAAGGCCATCGCGGGGTGCTGACCGAATTGTTTGATTTGGCCTTGCCGCCAGCGGCGATGGATGAAGCGATGCGCGGCGTTTCCGGCTTTTGTCGCCGCTATGGCTTTCGGGATAAGCCGCTTCGGATTCGGTTTCGCATCCTCGATCCGCGCCATGCCTTGGTTGCCTCGGCCACTGACCAAGACATCACACTCAGCGACGATACATTCGCGGATCTTCGTCTCTCCCTGCAACGGGTGTTCATCACAGAGAACGAAACCAACTTTCTGGCCTTTCCCAAGATGGAAGACAGCATGATCCTCTTCGGGGCCGGCTACGGATTCGACATGCTTGCCAAAGCGGCGTGGCTCCGCGACTGCGAAGTGTATTACTGGGGCGATATTGACACGCATGGATTCGCGATTCTCGACCAGTTGCGTGTACGGCTTCAACAGGCGCGTTCATTTCTCATGGACCGGGAAACATTGATGGCGCATCACGCACATTGGGTTACGGAGCAAGCACCATTGAAGCGTCCCCTGGCCAATCTAAGCCCGGAGGAGAATGCGCTTTACGAAGACCTGTGGCATGACCGACTGGGACGGCGCGTTCGTCTTGAGCAGGAGCGCATTGGATTCACATGGCTCCAGCGATTTTTGACTTCCCTGGCGTGACTTCACGCTTGCCCGTTTTTACTACCACGGGAGTGGGTTCACCCCATCCCCGTCCTGCCTGCGCAAGCCGGCATCCCCGGAGAGCGTTTGGCGCGTATGGTGGCGCGACGGGGCTGGCGTTCCGCTATACTAAGGGCGAAGCCCAGGGGTATAGCAACGAAATTGGAGTCTCATGGAACAGACAGCATCAGCCAGTAAAGCATCAAACCCTACCACATCTTCAGAGCCACTAGAAGTCCTCGTCCTCGGGGGCGGGATTACCGGCCTCTGTATCGGGACGTTGTTGCAGGAGAATCCGCGCTTCACCGGTCGGTTTCGGGTACTGGAGGCGGCGTCGGAGCCAGGAGGGACCGCCCGCACGGATTGCAGCGATGGCTATGTCTGTGACTGGGGGCCCAACGGTTTTCTGGACAAGGAGCCCCGCACGTTGGACTGGGTGCATTTACTCGGCCTGGACGATGCCCTGCAACGCGCCAACAAACTGGCGGCCCGACGTTTCATCTATCGCGGTGGTAAGCTCCACGAAATCAAACCCCCACCCGCCTTCCTGTTATCGCCCCTGATGAGTCTGCGTGGCCGGATGCGCCTGCTCTGCGAGCCTTTCATTGCTCCCCGCAACTCCCATGCGCCCGAGACGGTCCGGGATTTCGCCGCCCGCCGTATCGGTCGGGAGGCTGCGGATGTCCTGGTCACGCCGATGGTCTCCGGGGTTTTTGGCGGCAACGCCGATGCGCTGGAAATGGAAGCTTGCTTTCCTCGGTTGGTCGAGATGGAGCAGCGCTACGGCAGCCTCTTCAAGGCCCTGCGTACGATCAAGCGGGAAGACCCCAAAGCCAGCCCAATGGGACCCAAGGGCGTGCTCACCACCTTCGAAGGCGGCCTTGGGCGCGTGGTCGATACGGCGGCGCAGCGACTGGGTGATCACCTTTACTTCAATGCGACAGCCCGTAAGCTCCACCATGAAAACGGCGTGTACCACGTCGAGACAGCGGACGGGGCCACCCACCACGCCAAGCAGATCGTCGTGGCCTTGCCCGCGCACGCCGCCGCCCAACTTCTACAGGACCTGACGCCCCAGGCAGCTACCGCGCTCTCGGAAATTCCCTATGCCGGGATGGTGGTGGTCTGCACGGGCTACCCCAAGAACGCCGTGGAACACGACCTGCACGGCTTCGGCTTTCTCGTGCCCCGCATCGAAAAGAAACGCATGCTCGGCTGTATCTGGACGCATAGCCTCTTTCCCGGTAGCGCCCCCGAGGGCAAGGTCCTCCTGCGCACCATGCTCGGCGGGGCCACGGACCCGGAGGCGCTTCAGCTTGACGATGCCGCCCTGCTGGACATCCTGAAAGAGGAGCTGCACCCGATCCTTGGCATCAAGCAGGCGCCGTCTTTCGTGCGGATTTTCCGCCACACCTACGGCATTCCCCAATACACCCTGGGTCATGCCGAGCGCCGTGAGCAGATTGCGCGTGCGGAGAAGCTCCAACCCGGCCTCTATTTCGCTGGTAACGCCTACCAGGGAATTTCCCTGAACGACTGTGTCGTTTCGGCTTATGAGGTCGTGGACAAGCTGCGAATGATCTGAGATGTCGCTACAATAGGCCCCGAAAACCGCAGAAACAGGGCAAATCGGGCTGTACGGCATTGATTCCATACCTGTCGGCATGTCATGATGCAGGGGCATTCCCGCCCACGCAGGCGATAACGCGCTGCGGCCCGGCATCGTCTGTTATGCCCGGTGTATTGGCGTCCGCATCCCCCGACAGCTCGTCTGGTGGATGTGATTGCATTACCCCGCAAGCCGAACCATGTGGCCTGCCTGTATGCATGGGAATGAATCCTTATAAAGCGAGTTGTTTTTACCCAGTTTGGAGATAAGCCATGTCCGCCAATTACGATGACAAGCCCGTGTTTGATCAGAACACGGAAACCCGGATATCCCGCGAGCCGTTCCCGGCTTCCCGCAAAATATACATCGAAGGTTCCGACCCGTCCATCCAGGTGCCGATGCGCGAGATTGCGCTGCATGTGACCCAGGCTGGGCGCAACAACCTGACCGAAGAAGTGAACCCGCCGCTGGCGGTCTACGACACCTCGGGGCCCTATACCGACCCAGAGGTGAAAATCGATGTCCGGAAGGGCATTGCGCCCTTGCGCCGGGAATGGATTTTGCAGCGCGACGACGTCGAGGAGCTGCCCGACATCAGCTCGGAATACGGCCGCAAGCGCGCCAGCGATCCCGCCCTGGAAAGTATCCGTTTTCAGCGCCAATACCGCCCGCTACGCGCCAAAGCCGGCAAGTGCGTCACCCAGATGCACTACGCCCGCCAGGGCATCATCACGCCCGAGATGGAGTACATCGCTATCCGCGAGAACCAGCGGCGCGAGGCGCTCTCCGATCTCCTGCAGGAACAGCACCCCGGCGAATCCTTCGGCGCGGCCATTCCCGAGTTTATCACACCGGAATTTGTGCGCGACGAAGTCGCCCGCGGCCGCGCCATCATCCCCGCGAACATCAACCACCCGGAAATCGAGCCGATGATCATCGGGCGCAATTTCCTGGTGAAGATCAACGCCAATATCGGCAACTCCGCCGTGAGCTCCTCGATTGAAGAGGAAGTCGAGAAGATGGTCTGGTCCATCCGCTGGGGCACGGACACGGTCATGGACCTGAGCACCGGCAAGAACATCCACGAGACCCGCGAGTGGATTCTGCGGAACAGCCCGGTCCCCATCGGCACGGTGCCGATCTATCAGGCGCTGGAAAAGGTCGACGGCGTGCCTGAAGACCTGACCTGGGAGATCTTCCGCGACACGCTCATCGAACAGGCCGAGCAGGGCGTGGACTACTTCACGATCCATGCGGGCGT
>SKJD01000016.1 GCA_007116095.1 Candidatus Hydrogenedentota bacterium | reverse complement strand
GTCATAAGCCTGGCGCAAGCTGTGGCCATCGTCTGTTTCATAGTCCCAGAGGCTGAAGGGGTAGTCTGCGTTCTCCAGCAACTCCGCCATGATAACCAGCGGGACCGTCGCGGTGAAGTGGTAGTTGATCGATGCTTCCAGCCAGAGGCCGTTGTCGCGGAAGCCATACTGCAAACTGTCCAGCGGTCCCTTGGGACTGTGTAGCCCCGCCTCCACCAGCTCCGGCTCGTCGTAGAAGAGGCCGTACATGATCATGGCGAGACAATGCCAGGCGTAGTGGTTGTTCAGGGCGCCGCCCGGCTCATGCTCAATCCAATACTCGTGGTTCTGTTGAATGGCCTCCAGCATGCGCTTAAAGAAGGCGTCAATCTGTGCGCGCTCCGCTTCCGTGAAGCCGGGTTGGAGCACTTCATAGGCCTCCAGCACCTGTCGGCCCCAGGTCGTGTAGTTCAGGCCGACATCGAAATGTTCGTAGGCAAAGCTGTATTCACTCAACCCAAGCAGGATATCCCGCGCCTGTGCATCCAGCCCCTCCTCCGGATAAAGTAGCGCCGCCCGCATCGTGTTTTGCAACGCCGCCGTCCATTCTCGCGGAACTTGTCCGGTATAGTGGTTGATCCCCGGATAGGTCTGACTCCAGGGGAGGCCCTGATTTTCCGCCCACCAGCTATCGTCCAGCGACGGCAAGGCCGCAACATCCACCGCACGCGCCCTTTCCAGCAGCTTTTCCGCCTCCGTCGCGTGGAAATCCAGCGCCAGACGGCCCGCCCGCGCCCGATGCACGTCTTGCTCCGTGATAAAGAGTCCCAGGTGCTCCAGGTCATCATCAAACGCCATCATCGCGTCCTGAATCCCCGGTAGCAGGCATAGCAACAACACATACGACATGATAAAACCCTCCTTGTTCATGGTCGATGGGCAATATATTTGAACGAATATTAACGCAAAGGCGCAAAGGCGCTAAAGAGATTACTAATTGTTACCCAGTCCTTTTGACAATTCAATTTGTTCTAAATTAAAAAAAAAAGTCGTGGTGGTCTAACCTAGCCACTCCTTTGCGGTCCTTCGCCAAATTTTTACACACAATATGTATGCAGGCTTAGTTTATTATAGACCGTTAACTACGCGGTGAATACCATCTTTAACATAACGTTCGCCAAAATTTATTACTAAACCAAGTCGCAGCCCGGTAAGTCGAAGATAAGTTAAAGTTTGCGTCTCGAAAATGGGATGAAAATCTCTTTGCGCTTTGCATTCGACGATAACACAGTCACCGACAATCAGATCAATGACTAAAGGATGGGCTAATTTGTTACCTTTGTATATTATGGGTAATGCCGCTTGGCGTTGTACCTCGATATGCTGTTGCAGTAACTCCCAAGCCAGCGCTTCTTCATAAATACATTCCAATAATCCTGGTCCGCCTAGCGTACGATGCACTTCAATTGCCGCATTGACTATATATTGGCTAAGTATATTTTCTTTGTTTTCTTGCTGCATATGTTTAGTACCATGAAAATAAACGCAAAGACGCAGAGACGCAATGGCGCTAAAGAGATTGTATAGATATTTACATACTCGGACACTAAATTAGGTGCGTTTTGTAAATAAAAATAGCATATACTGCAAGTAAGGTGAAATATACTGGAATAACCTAGCTACCTCTCTGCGCCTCTGCGTCATTGCGCCTTTGCGTTTAGTTTTGGCTTTTACTATTTTTTCAATTGACATGGTGGACATGGTGGACGCAGCGCCAGGCTGGTCTTACTGTCCACTTAGTCCACTTAGTCCACGCTGCCCATGAGCCCCTTTGCGCCTCTGCGTCAAGCTATTCTGTTTCCAGCGTGAACAAATAGTTGAAGCGGCGGTTGGGGGCGGTGTCGCCGCTGATGTTGAACTCGCGGATGTCGTCGTCGCGCTGGATGTTGTCGGCCCACTTGAACTCGAAGGTGTCCGTCAGCTCGGGGAGCAATGTGCGCGGGATGGCCACGTGCAGGCGTTTGCCGTCGACGCGGTAGGCCACTTCACCGACATTCTCCCAGTTCCAGCCGTCTGTCGTCTTCTGCAAGACTGTCGTCTCGCCATCGACCACCTCGCGGTTCAGCACGTAGTTGTAGCCGTACCAGCCCGTTTCGTGATCGCGGTCGATGTTGAGGAAGAGCAGCATCCAGTTCGGATCGCTGTGCGGGGTGATGTCCTCGGCGCATTCGGCCATGAAATACACATTCTCCGCGCCGACAGCGACCTTCGCTTCGATGAAGTCGTTCCGGCCGGTTGTGTTTGTGTAATGCAGGTCATCGCCCCAGCCCGGATGATCGCGGTGTACGGTGTCGCCCAGGGTGTCGTAGTAGGTCGGCTGCACGTCGTCCCACTGCGCCATGTCGCCCTGGAGATCGATGCTGTACTGCTGCGTGGCGGATTCCTGCGGACGCGCGCCCCGGAAGTGGCGGATATTGCTCACCATCTGATAGAAAAGACTGTCACCGAGCTCGGTGTTCTCCGGTTCAATGTCGCGGTTGTACTCCCGGTTGTAGGCGTCGACGAAGAAGCTCCCGCCTTCTTCCAAGGTTTCGCCGAGGAAATCCTGGTTACCATCGCTGAGGAAACGCTGCGCTACCCATTCGTTATAGCCGGTGATGAAAGCGACCTGCGGATCGACTTCCAGCAGGCGATCCCACTGTTCCTGGAAGTAGAGCCCATGATACGGCTTCTGCTCCTCCGGCGGGGGCTGCTGGCCGTCGTGCTGGCTGCGCCCGATGTTGGTCGTGGCGTGTTGGGCCACGGCGACCGGCATCTGCTCCGGCACGCCTTCCTCGACCCAGCCATATTCCTGCGGGGAGTGGTCGAGCCAGGGCCAGGCCATGTAGCCATCCCGGAACCAGGCGGCCGCGCTCCAGGCCCACGAGCGGCGGAAGGTGAAGTATTCCTCCAGCTCCGGCTCTTCTTCTTCGAGGATGGCAAGTATTAGCGGCTTGCCGTCCCACATAAACCAGAGGTCTTCGTACAGGCCTTCGCTATAGAAATCCCGGTACAACTCATGCACCGTACGGTTCATGCCAAAATACGAGAGGAAAGCGATGTCCGGCGTGCGCCCACCCTCCTCGCGGATTTCAGTGAATACCTTACAGAGCGCCATGTAGACATTGCGGTAGGTAAAGGCGTTGGTGACGTCGAAGAAGATCACGTCCACCCCGGCGTCAACCAGGTCATGTGCGTGCTTGCGGAGAACAAACTCGTCATCAGAGAGGTAATACCCCCATTCCGACTCGCCCCAGTGGTGAAAATCCCCCACTGGTCCCCAGGGCGGCTCTTCCGTGTCCGCTGCGAGGATTTCCTGGATATTGTGCGGCCCCGTGGTGCTGTGTTGACCGAGCCAGGAGAAGTAGAAGATGCCGACTACCTTGTCGTCCTTTGGCGGGCCGACTTCCTCATGCGTCGCCACGGCGCGGCCCAGGCCGTCCACCGCCACCCAGGTATCGCTGAGGATGTCTCGACCTTCGGCCTGCGCGGGAGAGGTGAGCAGTCCGACGACACCCAGCGCGACCGCACTGAACAGCGCCAAACCCCACTGTAATGATTGCTTGCGT
>SKJD01000273.1 GCA_007116095.1 Candidatus Hydrogenedentota bacterium | reverse complement strand
TAGCTGTAGTTAGCATGGTTGGTGTGGGATCAGCGAAGTCAGCAGCGTACATCTTGCCTACAACTTGATCCGATGTCGCAAACGTACCGCTTGAATCCATAGTTGTAGGATCAAACCCCGTTATGGCTGCATGTGTAATGGGGCTAACACCAATATCACCAACAATAAGCGATCCCGGTACCGTAGTGATTCCTGCTTTTGTCAATATGACATAATCACCTGCTGTACCCAGATTTATGGGTTGTGCCCCGGCGGTTGTTGAAAGCATCAACAAAATAGCAGTCATAGCAACCATGCTATGAATGATTCTTTTATTGATAAAATACTTTGTCTTTTTCATATCAATTATCCTTATCAAAAATTCTGCCCAAACAAACAACAAAATAAACACTAAAATATCTGGAAAGGGGCATAATCCCTGTTTTCGTAACATGATTATGCCTGATTGGCGTAAAATAGGGGCAAAGTTCAGGTAAAGTTATGGTAAATATTTGCAGGATAGCCATCCAGATTATTAAATCTGTAACACTTTAGCTTTTTGGCTTGATATCAGGCGGTAGGGGTGGCATTTTCCCCGTTTCGATGTAGGTGGACAACGCTTGTTGCACGGTGTTGACTGGATTGTATCCGCGTTTTTTGAGGGTGAAGAAGATGCTCATGAGTATGGCTTGCGTGTTGGCGCCGTTGCTGCTGCGGTTGCCAAAGCTTTTTTACGCAGTATGACGGCGGGCCGGATTGCACGCTCGGCCAGGTTGTTGTCGAACGGTATGCCAGGCTGCTTGAGAAAGGTAAATATCTCGTCCTGTAATCATTTAGCCTCTTGGATTCCGCATGTGGTGGCTATGTCATAACCGATAGCTACATGCCGTGCAACTAAGAGGCTAAATGATTACGCAGCAACCGGCATGCGCCGGTTGTTGCGTCCAAGTTCACCTCCAAGCCACCCATCATTCCCGGAAGATGACTTCCACGGGTCGATTCAATGGCGCGAGCATGTTTTCCAGAATGGCCTGGGCTTTGTCTTCTGCTGTTCGCAGTAAGGTCGAATTCAGGGCATCCTCCCGAGCTTGATCCACAGCCTGTCGTTGAATCTGCTCGAACAATCGCCCTGAGTCCGGAGCCAAAAAGACGGATTTACGCAGGTCATAGAGTTCCGACTGCTGAACATCCAGTTTCACGTCCATGATCTTAGCAGGCGCGCAACGCATTCGAAGGAAACTTTGAAAAAATTCCCCTATTCCGGTATACTGGTTTCATGTTCGGTTCGCAGTAGCCATGTGGCGGCATGGCGCGGCGCCAAGAGGGAATCCGGTGTAATTCCGGAGCTGCCCCGCAGCGGTAATCAGGTACGAACGGCTCACCCAACGCACTGGCCGAGAGGCTGGGAAGCGGAGCCCAGTAGGGAAGCCATCCAGGCAATACGCAAGGAATGGAAGCGCCTGTAAGCCCGAAGACCTGCCGAATCACCGGGCGCATTTCGATGTGCTGTATGAGGCCCGAGCCTTCGCGGGAAGGTGGTCCGGTCAAGTTGAAGTCAGATTGAAGGCAGGTGTAGCAACGGCGTGAAAGCGTCGTGGTGCGCCAGGTGCTTTGGTATCCACGCCATCAATCACAAACACTCCACTTCGGTCGCATCCCCTCCTTTTCGTGACCCGCTCCTATTACCTCTTCAGCAATATCGCAATCCGTCCCGTGTGGCTTGTGTCGCCGCGGCATCGGTCCTGGCGCAGATCGGGGAGCCTCCCAGCATCCCGACGTCAGCCCGACGGCGGCATCTGCCATGTCCAACGTGGGTTTTGGAACATGGCGTCGGAACAGTTACGGGTGGCGATGTCGTATCGCATCAGCATCGGGGGAGACCAAGGGGCGCATGCCCCGTAGGTCCATGAAGCGCCCTGTCGAAGTCAGGGTATGCTCATTCACTGCCACCAGCTCGTTTGCGGCGTCCGGAGAAACGTGTCATGTCGATTTCGGACCGTATTTTATGGCGTGTGTCGGGCCGCGCGCCTGTAGCGTTGCTTTCCCTGCTCTGCCTCCTTCCACTTTCTATGGCCGCCTCGGGACAGGCCGGGCCGTCCCCCTGGGCGGTGGAAGTTGTGGATGTGCAACAGATTGATCCCAATCCGGGCTATGCCGAGCCCACCCACGCCCTGGGCGAGCCGGTCGGGGGTACCTTGTCGGTACCCAACAACAGCAGCGTGGTTTCGCTGGGTGTCCCGGGTAGTTTCATCACCCTGCGTATGAATCCGCCCATCACCCATCATCCAGACAACCTGATGGGCTACGATTTTATCGTCTACAGCAACGCATTCTTCGTCGGAGGCAATCCCCAACACGCCTTCAAGGAGCCTGCTTTGGTGGAGCTGAGCGAGGACGGTGTCAACTGGCACCACATCCCGGGAAGCCGGAATTTGGATCGCAGTGTGCTGGAGGACGGTATGCCGAATCCCGATCCGCCTTTGGCGGGGTATGTACAAACGGCCACGGAAGACGCGCTGGATTGGGGCTACGCCGAACTCACGCCGACCCAGCAGAAATACCTCGACAACTACATGCGCCCCAGCGATCCCTACACCTTTGGTGTCACGCCACGGAGTGGGGGCGGGGACGCCTTCAAGATAGCCTGGGCGGTCGATGCAGCGGGCAATCCCGCGGACCTGGAAGCGGTGAATTATGTCCGCCTCTCCAGCTTCCTTTGGGGAGATATGGGGCCCCTGGGCGACATCACCCCGGAAATCAATGCGGTGGCCCATGTGGCGCGGGATATCGATACCGACGGCAACGGGATTCTGGATGACTATGAGATCATGGTCGCCGGCACGGATCCCACCCGCCCCGAGAGCACGGTGCTGCCCTTGGAGATTCCCGCCTCGGAACAGCCTCACCATACCACGCCGTACCTGGGGCGGGCCGAAGATACTTTGGGAAATGCATTCACTATCTACGAGGCAGGCACACGCAGTGGCGCACGCGCCTTTAATCTGATTGTAGACATCCTCCCGACTTCCGCGTCAGCGGGCGAGGTTCCTGGCCGCTACCTAAGCGATTACGCCGTGGAGTTTCTTGCGGATCAGTCGGACTTCCAGGCGGCGCAGATTCAGGACGCCGAATTCCGTATCGCCTTTGCGCCCGAAGCCTTTGTGGGGCATGATCTACAAGCGCTGGCGCCGTACCGCTTAGTCGCTGGCGCCTATACCCAGGACGGTATCTCGGAGATTGAAGTCCTGGAAGAAGCGGGTGTGCTGCAATTCCGCAGCCGTTATGCTGGGCTCTTCGCACTAACTTCGACCGAGCCCTTCGATCCGGCAGGCCCGCCCGCAGCGCCGGTAACTCTTGAAGTGCTGACGGCGTCGCCGAGCGCTCCGGGTGAATTGCGCCTACGCAGCAGCGTCATTACGGACAGCGAAGGCCGTACCGTGCCCGCCGGCACGCATATCACGGTAGAAGCCACGGGCGGCGTCTTGATCACGGCCGACGCTGATCCGGATGCGTCTGGCCATCAGCTTGTTGTGCAGGGTGGCCGCCTTCATTTCACGGTGCTCTTGCCCGATGGCGAAGTCGGGGAGCTGATTTCGTTGTTGTTGACTTTGTCGCGCAGCGATGAC
>SKJD01000052.1 GCA_007116095.1 Candidatus Hydrogenedentota bacterium | reverse complement strand
GGATCTGTTAATCGACCTGACCCGTGAAGACGGTGTGAAGGAAGGCGCTTATTTGCTGGTGGTGTATGAGGATGAACCCTGGATTGATGAGATGACCGGAGAAGTGCTTGCACCCGGTGAGTATATCGCCATCGGGCGCGCACGTATTACGGCCGTGACCCCCAGCAATGTGCGGGCGCAGACGGTGGAAGCCGAGGAAGGGAGCAGCATTGAAGCAGGTTTACCGGCAATCACCATGTAAAAGGCTCCCTCGAGGGCTGTATATCCTTGGACTCTGGCTACTCGCTTTGGGCGGCCTGCCCGAGGCGGGCGCGCAGTTGGAAATCACCTCGTCGCCGAATGTCGTGGGCAGTGGGGCCCGCGCCCTGGGCATGGGCGGCGCGTTTATCGCGGTGGCCGACGACGCCACGGCGGCCTCGTGGAATCCGGGTGGCCTGACCCAACTGGAGCGGCCGGAGGTCTCGCTTGTGCTGAGTCACAAGTGGATGGGTGAGGATTTCCAGTCCTTTTCCCACCCAGAGCTGAACGGCGCACACCATGTCTCGCTGGAGGAGATTAATTACGCCAGTATTGTCTACCCGATCCCCCGCACGATTGGCGGGCGGAACCTGGTGCTGAGCCTGAACTACCAGCAGAAATACAACTTTGATCGCGACCTGCAATTCCGATACCGGACGGCGGCCGCACTCCCCTTTGGCAATTTGGCTGCTATACGTAGTCAGAACAGCTACCAACAGCGTGGCTCCCTGGCGAGTATCTCCCCGGCTTTCGGTTTCGAGTTGACAAAGCGCCTCTCCCTCGGGGTCGTGATGAACTTCTGGGATCAATCGCTCATCTCGGGCAATGAATGGCAGGTGCGGCGGGACATCCGAAGCACAGCGTTGATCAACGGCATGGTATTTCCCGGTTCCTTGGTGCAGATGCAGGTGGAAGAGCGCTACCGGAATTTCAGCGGCACGAACTATACACTCGGGGCCTTTTATCGCGCCACGGAACGCCTGCACTTCGGGATGGTCTATCACAGCAAGCTACAAGCCGATGTGGACTATGAACGCACGGAACGAACGCGCCTGGGCAATTACGGCTTTAATCGGCGCTCCCGACCACAGCAATACACATTCCCGAGCGCATTCGGCGTGGGCGTAGCCTACCGCTTTCCCAACGACAAGCTGACGCTCTCCCTGGACATCACCCGCCGGGAATGGGACCAGTTCGTGATTCATGATCCCCAAAACCGGAACCTGAGCCGTCAGCGCATATCCGGGGTGACCGGGTTGCCGGCGTCGATCTCGAAAGTTAAGCCCACGTATACCGTACGGATGGGCGCGGAGTATGTCTTTGTGAATGAGCGGAAGCCGGTGCAGCATTACCTTCCGAGCCTGCGCGCCGGGCTGTTCTACGATCCGGAGCCTTCTGGCGGACAACGCAACCAATGGTATGGCCTGGACCGGGGCAATGGCAGCCCGGACGATTATTTCGGGGTTGCGGTTGGGGCGGGGTTGTTGATCCGGAACCGGGTAAACATCGACGCCGCCTACACCTATCGCTGGGGCACGGGCGTGCGACAGGACACCTTCGGACTCTCCGGCACGGACGCCGATGTGGACCAGCACCTCTTCTATCTCTCGACGGTCATCTACTTCTAAGCCTGCGCCAAAAAGCTGTGGATTAGGAACGTGTGGCTTTTTTTCGGCGTGGCGCCTTTTTCCGGGGCTTGTCCTCGGGGCCTGCCACCCGGGCGGCGACCATGTCGCGAGCCGCCTTGATTTGCTGCTTGTAGAGGTCCTCGGGGATTTCCTTGAGGAAACGGCTGGTCTCCGTCAGGCGCTCCTTGCCGAAGCGCGTGCGACAGAGGGCCTCGAAGAGCGTCACATGCCGCATGCCGCGGGTCAGGGCGACATAGAAAAGACGGCGTTCTTCTTCGATGCTGTGTTCGCGCAGGGACTTTTCATGGGGCAGTTGGCCCTCTTCCACACCGACCAAAAAGACAAAGGGGAACTCGAGTCCCTTGGCGCTGTGGATGGTCATCAGCGAAACGCCCTCCTGCCGGCGCTCATTGCGGCTGAAACGGTCCTGGCCGGTGTTCAAGTGGCTTTCGTCCAGGAAACCGGACAGACTGGGCAGCTCCGTGCGTTCCTCGTATTCCCCGAGCGCCTTGAGGACCACCTCGACATTCTGCCAACGGGTTTGCGCCTGCGCCGGGGACTTGGCGACGCGCTGGAGCTCACCGTGGTAATCAATGGCGAGCACAAGGTCTTCCGCCACCCGCTGGAGCGTGGTCGCGTCTTCGCGAAACTGCTTGAACCGCTTGCGGAACTGCTGCAAGAGCCCGAGGAATTCGCGGATGCCCTGGGCGGCTTGCGCCGGGGCGGTATCACGCTTCAGGGTTTCCCACAGGGCCTTGCCGAGGCTGAGCCCCTCCTCACGGCAGAGATCATGCACCTGGTGGAGCGTGCCGTCGCCGATGCCCCGCCGCGGCATATTGACCACGCGCAGGAAGGCGGCCTCGTCGCGGGGATTCACAATCACTTTGAAGTAGGAGATGATGTCCTTGACCTCGGCACGCTCGAAGAAGTCCTGCCCACCATAGACGACATAGGGGATGCCCGCCTGCCGGAAGGCCAGCTCCAGGGGGCGGGACTGCTGGTTCGAGCGGTAAAGAATCGCGAAATCGCGGTAGCGCGCACCGGTGCGCTCCTGAATGAAACGCAGCCACTCCACGACATGCTTCGCCTCTTCTTCCTCATCGCCCGTGACGATCCAGTCGATTTTACGTCCCTGACCCAACTGCGACCAGAGCCGCTTTTCCTTGCGAAAGCTGTTGCGGGCGATGACCGCGTTGGCGGCATCGAGGATATTCGTAGTCGAGCGGTAATTCTGGTCGAGGGTAATGACCTTTGCGCCCGGAAAATGCTTGTCAAAGTCCAGGATGATGCGGGCGTCCGCCCCGCGCCAGGCGTAGATGGACTGATCGTCGTCGCCCACCACACAGAGATTGCGGTGTTCGTCCGCGAGTTGACGCAGCAGGGCGTACTGCACCTGGTTCGTGTCCTGGTACTCATCCACCAGGAGATACTTGAACTGTTCCCGGCAGAGCGCCAGGAGATACGGCTTTTCCTGCCACAGGCGGAGTGTCAGCAGCAGGAGATCGTCAAAATCCACCGCATTCGCCGCCTTTAACGCCGACTGGTACATCGTAAAGACTTCCGGGAGGTGCTCCTGATACTTCTCCTCCAGCTCCTTCGAAATTGGCTTGCCCTTCTCCGGGTCCGGCGTCTCGTTCGCGCTTTTGTACAGGCTGATCTGCGCCTTCAGTTCGCCCAGACTGAAATTCTCCTGGCTCGCTAAATCATCCACCACCCGCCGCAGCAAAATCCGCGCATCGCTCTCCGAGCAAATTGAAAAATTTTCCCGAAATCCCAGATGCCGCGCATGTTCCCGCAAGACCGAGAGACAATAACTGTGAAACGTCGAAATCCGCACCGCATTCGCCGCAGTTCGCCCAATCAACGCCGCCACCCGCTCCCGCATCTCCTCCGCCGCCTTGTTCGTGAACGTCACCGCCAGAATCTGGTCCGGCGCCGCCAGCCCCTGCGCAATCAGATGCGCAAT
>SKJD01000073.1 GCA_007116095.1 Candidatus Hydrogenedentota bacterium | reverse complement strand
CAGAGTCCCTACGAGCCCGATCGTTTCGTGGGCAACCTGCAAGAGCTGGTTTTCGATACCGACAACATGAACATCGGCAGTCCGACCGGTGCGGTCAGCTTTGGTTTGTTGACGCGGCGCCTGGACTGGCGCGGCATCATTCAGGCGGAATTGCAGAGCAGCAATACCCACCTGGTCTCGAACCCCAGCGTGATTACCCTGGACGGGAAGCCTGCCAGTATCACCATTTCGCAGGAAATTCCCTACATCGAGTTGACGCAGACCGAAGCCGGCGGTAACCAGACCTCGACCCAGTTCAAGGATATTGGTACGATTCTGGAGGTCACGCCCCACGTGACGCATGAGAACCAGATTATCGCCGATATCGTGGGCAAGGAAAGCAATACGGCGGGGGTCTTCAACAACATCCCCATCGAAGAAAAACGGGAAATTGAAACGTCTACCCGTGTCGACTCCGGGCAGACCATTTTTATCGGCGGTTTACGTAAGAATACGGACACCACAACCGTACGTAAGATTCCGTTGCTTGGCGATCTTCCGATTATCAATCCCCTGTTCCGGCAAAATATTCGGGATGAATCCGCCACGGAACTGTTGATCTTCCTGACGTGCACCGTTGTGGAAGACGATATCGAGCTTACGGATTACCAGCTCAGCCGCATGCAGTTGGGTGAAGCGGCGGAAATGCGGGTGAATGCGGCGGAAACCGTTTATCGGGACATTGTAGAGCCGTCTCAGAGCGGCGATCCGACCCGCGGTATCCGGCGTAACATCGAGGACTATGGCTTCGAAGAGTATATTATCGAAGAAGAGTAACGCCAATGGACTTGGGCGGCCCCGCGGTTTGACTGCCGACAGGAAAGATAGGGCGCATTGAACTGTGCGGCCAATGTTTGATTTTTGCCCCGTTGTGGTTGCTACCTTACTTGCTACCTCCATGTCTACGGCAACCACAATGGGGCCTTTTTTGCAAAACAGCATCTGGCGTTATTGAATACAGTAAAAAAGACCGAAGCCTTTACCAGGTTTCGGTCTTGATTTCGCTCAACGTCTGTTGTTGACTACAGCTTGCGGTGCGTGCCGTCGCAGAATGCCCCGTTGGCGCTGTGTTTGCATTGACACATCGCATACTTTTTGGCTTTATCAATCGTCACTTCTAACGGCTGGAATGCTGTGCCTTTATGCGAACCATCGCACCAGGGCTGATTCTTGGATTGGCCACAGGCGCACCACCAATATGTGCCTGGTTCCAGT
Organism: Candidatus Hydrogenedentota bacterium; assembly: GCA_007116095.1. GTDB lineage: Bacteria > Hydrogenedentota > Hydrogenedentia > Hydrogenedentales > SCBR16-9 > SCBR16-9. The sequence continues at coordinate 2,359 of SKJD01000073.1, read as the reverse complement.
TCCAGTACGGCGGGCTCTTTGGCGGCAATTTCTGGTTGACTCATACAACTTCTCCTTCATTGTTACGCATATGCCTTGGGCTATAGTATAGGGATGCGAGCTCCCTGAATCCAACCCCAGTCCGATCTCCCGGACAGCTATCCGCATAGTGTAACGATTAACCACAGCATACCAAGACGGAATAATGGCGAATAAAGAACCAGGCAAAGCACTGATCACATTACAAGGGATTACCCGGGCCTACGGCTCGCAACCGGTTCTGGAGGACATTTCGTTCACCATTCACGAGGGCGAGCGGGTCGGGCTGATCGGACGCAACGGCTCTGGTAAGTCCACCCTGATGCGCTTGATGGCCGGACTCGACAACCCGGACGGTGGCGAATTGGCCTACAGCAAAAATTTGCGCGTCAAACTCTTGACCCAGCAATGCAGTCTGTCCGGCGAGGCGACGGTGGGGGAGATACTACAGGAAACCGTGGCACATGTACATGCGCTCCTGGAGGAATACAACACGCTATCCCAGGCGCTGGCGCAGAGCCCCATTGACGCGCCTGATCATCTTCAGTTGCAGGAATCGGTGCAGGCGCTTCAGCACCACCTGGAGATCATGGATGCCTGGCATGTGGATCAGGAAATCGACCGCATGTCAACGGAGCTGGAGCTGCCCCCGCGGGACCGCAAACTGGATACCCTTTCCGGGGGTGAGTTGCGCCGGCTGGACCTGGCCACGAAGCTCATTGATCATCCCGATGTCTTGCTGCTCGACGAACCCACCAATCACATTGATACCCGAAGCGCCGAGTGGATCGAGAATTTTTTGGAGCGCTATGTCGGCAGTTGCGTGCTCGTAACCCACGATCGCTATTTCCTCGACCGCGTGGTGAATCGCATTATCGAACTTGAGTTCAACATGGTCTACTCCTTCCCCGGCAACTACCAGCGCTTCCTCGAATACAAGAGCCAGGTCGAAGACAGTATCCAGCGCTCCGAAGACAACCGAAGTCGCCTGATTCGACGCGAACTCGCCTGGTACCGCCGCGGCGCCAAGGCGCGCAGCACCAAACAGAAAGCCCGCATTGATCGTCTTCAGACAGCCCAGGAGCAGGAAGGCCCGGGCCAGCACCGTGAATTCACCTTCGAGATTCCCAAGTCCCGTCACTTGGGTAAGACCATCCTCGAAGCCCAGCAGATAGCCTACGGCTTCGACGATACCAAGCTCTTCGAACGTTTCACGCTGCTGATGCAGAAAGGCATGCGCGTCGGTATTATCGGCCCCAATGGTTCTGGAAAAAGTACCTTGTTGCGTGTGCTCATGGGGCTGGAAGCGCCGCAGAAGGGGAGGGTCATTATCGGCGACACCACCGATTTCATTTACGTCGACCAGAACCACGAAGACATCGAACCCGAGCGCAGTATCCTGGACTACGTCTCCGAAGGCGCGGAACGCTGGGAAATCGCCGGACGCAATCTGTACGTGCCGTCCTACCTGGAGAAGTTCCTTTTCGACAAAAGCACCCTGCGCATGCCCATCGGCAACCTCTCCGGCGGTGAGCGCAACCGCTTGAATATGGTGAAGAAGCTCCTGCGCGGCGGCAATTTTCTTGTACTCGACGAGCCCACCAACGATCTCGACCTCTATACCTTGCGCGTGCTTGAAGACACCATCGATGCCTTCGAAGGCTGCGCCCTCATCGTCAGCCACGACCGCTTCTTCCTCAACCGCATCTGCACCCACCTCATCGTATTCGAGCGTGGGGGGGGACAGCACCTCATCACCGGCAATTACGACGATTACCTGCAATACAAGGCGCGTATCCAGGTCGAAGCCGTCCAAGCGCGCCAGCACAGCGCCGCATCAAAGCCCCCGACCGAAAAACGCAAACCACGCTCCGACCGTCCCCAGAAACTCACCTACAAAGAGCAAATGGAGCTGGCCGACATGGAAGACAAAATCCTCCAGGCCGAGGGTGAAGCCGAAGAACTCCAAAGCCGCATCCACCAACCTGACTTCTACCAGCAAGATAGCGACGCCATCCGCAGCATCCTCGCCGACTTCGAGGCCGCCCAAGCCCAGGTCGAAGCCCTCTACCAACGCTGGGAAGACCTCGAATCCCGACAAAACTGAGTTCCGTGCTGTATAATCTCGCCCGCGTTGCCGCCAGAACCAAAACCATTCCCCACATACCGCGTTCCACGGAAAGAAACCCGAAAAAACCCGCAACGAGACTTGATAACAGCCCCTGAAATCCGTATAATGACGCCAACACAACAAAAGAGTCGGGGTGTAGCGCAGCCCGGTTAGCGCGCTTCGTTCGGGACGAAGAGGCCGGAGGTTCGAATCCTCTCACCCCGACCATTT
>SKJD01000306.1 GCA_007116095.1 Candidatus Hydrogenedentota bacterium | reverse complement strand
CGGTACGACAAATTACGCAACAACATGTCATAGGAGGAACGCACAATGCACTGCTCAAGGTGATAGAGTACGGTGCTGGTGTAAGGCGAAGTCAGACTCCCCATCCATACCGAGACTACCCGGCTGCGCCCCGTGGACAGGGCCTGCGCCATACGGCTGGGCCGATAGCCGATCTCGTCCAATTGTCGCAGGACACGTTCCCGGGTATTGGGGTTGATGTCATCCGCATTGTTCAATGCCCGCCAGATGGTGCCCTTGGAAATACCCAGGCGTCGTGATACCTCATGGATGGTCATGAATTAAAGGTCCTCCCACACTTAGCCTCGCCTCAGCCCGGGTGTAGACCACGTCTTACGGGAAAATTCTTAAATGCGCACGCCGTGACCGGTCCCGAGTATCCACACAATTCTAGATGCTCACTTTTCTTAACCTGTAATTATCATGGCACAACCGATTCCCTGGATGCAATAAAGCATCCAGCAACCGGATCGGCCACTATTTTGGGCTGCGATGAAAGTCCATCTGGAAGTTGTCACCGAGGTAAATTTCCCGGACCGTGGGATCATGGGCAATTTCCTCCGGGTCACCGGCAATAAAAACACTGCCTTCATTGATGATGTAGGCGCGGTCGGCGATATGGAGTGTTTCCCGGACATTATGGTCGGTCAGGAGGATGCCGATGCCTTTCTTTCGCAGGGCCAGAACGATATCTTGCAAATCCGCGACAGAGATGGGATCAATACCGGCGAAAGGTTCATCCAGGAGAATCGCCTTGGGTTCAATGGCCAGGGCGCGCGCTATTTCCGTGCGGCGGCGTTCTCCACCGGACAGGGTATAGGCCGGACTATCTGCGAGGTGGTCAATGCGCAGTTCTTCCAGTAACTGATCGCATCGCTTCCGACGTTCCGTACGGGAAATGGGCTGGTATTCCAAAATAGCAGACAGGTTCTGCCGCACCGAGAGCTGTCGAAAAACCGAAGCCTCCTGCGGCAGATAGGCCACGCCGATACGGGCGCGCTTGTACATGGGCATGCGGGTGATATCCCGACCCTGGAAATAGATGCGGCCCCGGTCTGGCTTCAGCAACCCCACGGTCATGCTGAAGGTGGTGGTCTTACCCGCCCCGTTGGGCCCCAGCAAGCCCACGACCTCCCCGGCCTTAAGCGACAGAGAGACATCCCTTACAACGGTGCGCTTCTTAAAAGCCTTGACCAGAGACTCGGTGCGGAGCAGGACCTGCTTGTCCTTCGCTTCGGTGGAGATGTCGCTTCCCATGCGCAACCTCAGGAACCCGCGATGGCATTGGGAAATGCCGCCGCAAGCAGCGCCAGGTTCATCGCGCTGACTTCTTCCGGGCTTCGGGTTTCTTGGGCGAGTTGGGCCTGGACCGCATCGGGAACATCGACCTCCGCCCAGGCGGCTTCGTCGTAAAGATCATTTCGCTGAATAAGGGTATTGAACTGCCGCAAAAGCATCTGTCGCTGGTCAACCAATACACTGGTGGGCGTGTTGAGCAGGGCATTGCGCATGTTGGGATCGAGCATGCCCACAATATGGCCCCCGGGCGAGGGGCTGTCAGAGGCGGCCTGTTCCTTGAGGGTGTCAATCAAGCCGGCCCAATCGTCGATGTCACTCTCACGAAGCTGCGCGCCGCCAGTAGAAGCGCCGCCTGTGGTTCCCCGCGCAAATGCAGGCAGCTCGCCTTGTGCGCCACCACGAACATTCACCTTGCCGGTAGCGAAATTGACTATGATCTCTTCGCCCCGCAAATCGCGGACCTGCTCCGAGCTGAAGCGCGGATTTTCCGTAAAGACCAGGGTCTCCGCCTCAAAATCCCACTCGGCCCGACCTGCTTCAATATTCCCCTGGGGATGGCGGATACGCACATCGCCCTGCATCACGATGCGCGACGGACTATTTTCCGGACCGGCGTAACTAAAGCGGATACTTTCAGCGCTGATAGGCATGGGCGGCTGATCCGGATCATCCGGCAGCAGGGTGAGCTGCACCCCCCCCGAGAGTTCCTCGATCTGCGCCGTATCGAAATTGAAAACCAGGTTGCCTGCGTGTTCCAGGTTGATCCCGAAATCCCCCCCCATCTCCATGGCGCGGGCCGCAGGGCAGCGTCCCAGCAAGACGCCCAGCGTGAGAACACACAACAACAGCACTATATGTTTTTTTCGGGCGAACTTAAAGTTGTAATACCGCATAATAATAGGGTTCTCAAGGGTTGAGGTTGGTAAAACTTATCCAGCCACGGACATCCTGAAACTCCATGGTCCGATGCGCCGCATGGATTTGCATGGTTGCAGCATCCAGCTCAAGGGCCGGGCTGTCTATGGAAACCGGGTGTTCGGTATAGGCCACCATACCGTCTTCCGATTCCAAGTTCTCACAAATTATATCATCCAATTGTATGGTAACATTCCCGGCCACCGCAGCTACACCGCCGCCCAGGTATGCTTCGCGGTTCTCAATAAACCGCCCTTCTCCCGCCTGAAAGACAATATCTTCTTCTTCGGTGTCCGGGTTATACAACACGGCCCGGGCCTCACTGAAGGACCAGGAGTCGTCCGATTCCATCGACGAGGTGTCGGCCTCCACCATAAAGCGGGGCTTGCGCGCCTGTCCGGCTGTCGGTGCGGTGTCATGCAGGTAGAGCCGAATTCCGGTCATGCTGATGGCGTCATCACGGGGACCCGTCGCCGCAGTTTCTTCCGTTCCAAGCTCCGCTTCCAGCGCCTCTTCCATTTCCGGCGGGGCGTCGCAAGCCAGTGGCATGAAGCATAATAGCCCGACGATAACGGCCCACAGCAGTATGAAGCCACAGTGCGTGGGCTGAAAATTGGCGCTATGTCCAAGAATCAGGCGCATTCGCTTTGTTTCCTGTTTTTCTCATATATCAAGTATAACCCATGCAGGGTCAGATTGTGGTCCACGTGGTCGATACCCTGGGCCAAATCGGCCACCAGCGACGCCAAGCCGCCCGTGGCCACGACCCGGGGCTTGACGCCCATCTCATCGGCCATACGTCGGATCAGGCCGTCTACCAAATCAGCATAACCGTAAGTCAGGCCAGATTGTATATTGGTAACGGTATTTCGACCAATGACCTGTTCGGGCACTGTGATATCTACCCGAGGCAATTTGGCGCAACGTTCAAAGAGGGCGTCAGCCGCCAACTGAATACCCGGCACGATCACGCCACCCTGCCATTGGGCTTTCTCTGTGACCGCATCAAAGGTGGTTGCGGTGCCAAAATCAATCAGGATCAGGTTGCCGGGATAACGGTCCAGGGCCCCGACGGCATTGACGATACGGTCCGCACCCACTTCTTTGGGGTTCTCGCATTGCAGAATAAGCCCTGTCTTTACCCCAGGGCCCACCATGATTGGCGTCAATTGAAACGCATCGCGACAAGCTGCCTGGATCGGGATGTTCAGTTGGGGAGCGACACTCGACACGCAGCATCCGCTGATGTCTTTGGGCTGCAAGCCGGCGCTTTGCATCAACATGAGGAGCATGACACGCAGCTCGTCGCCCGTGCGCTCCACGGAGGTGATGCGCCAATGCTGCTGCAAGATCGCCCCGTCGTAGAGCCCGATCACGATATTG
>SKJD01000096.1 GCA_007116095.1 Candidatus Hydrogenedentota bacterium | reverse complement strand
TGCGGGACGGCCTTGCCGTCTGCTGTGCGCACTACGCCGGATATGCCGCCCTTACGTTCCATGAGCAATTCGAGGCCATGGATGCCTTCTTCGGGCACCTCCCCGGTCTGGTGGTCCTGTTGCAAGTTGTCCTGGCGCAGGCGAAGTTGATAATCAAAGCCAACCATAGCCTTATCGATGCTGAACCGACCCTCCGCGTCGGTGGTCGTATGGCTCGGCATGCCGGACATCCTGCCGGGCATCCCACCGGGCATCCCACTGAGCATCTGTGCTTGGTGCAGATTGGGCGGACTGCCAGCCTGCTGGGGTTGTTGTGGTACGGCGGAAATTTGCACATTGGCCGCCGGGCTGTCATCCGGCATCAGCACTACGCCGGTAATGGCGGCGCTGGGGAACACCGTCACCGGGACGTCGATGTTTTCCGCAGTAGCGCCGGCCTCAACAACCGCATTGATCCGCGGCAATTCTCCCCTGCGCATGGACACATTCCGGGCGGCGGCGTCTCCCATAAGATAGGTGCTTGCGTTGTGCAGAGCGGCCATGAACAGCGGTATATCAGGCGAAGGCAATTCCACGTCATAGACGCGGTATTGGCCGGGTGGGATATTTTCAATGCGATACTGACCCTCGGCATCACTACGTCCGGATGTATAGGCCACCGGCTGTTGACGCATTTGCGACATGTGCGTTATGGCCGCGACATATATGCCTGGAAGATCGTCGCCGGTTTCCTTGTCATAGACCCGTCCGGTGATAAATCCGCCTGCCACCACCTCGAGGGCTATGTCGGAAACATTTTCCTGTTCCGGTGTCAAGTTATGCATGGTGGGCGCACCCGACGCAAATGCCAGCCCCGATCCATCGAGCTGAATGCGGTAGAAGAGATGGTGCGCCAAACGTTCGAATACGAAGGTTCCGTCGGCGTTGCTGCGGGTGCGTCGCTGAATGGCGCTGGGCGAGTCGGGTCCTGTCCCAAAGCCGGGGCTATTGGCCTTGAGGAGCAGGTTGACGCCGCCGACGTCGATCTCCGGGGAATTGGAATAGAGGTAGCCCCGGATAGAGCCCGTGGTGGGAAACGCGTCTTCGGTAGGCATGGCCTCCGGATCGAATGAATCCATCGCCTGCGTCAGGGACGATTCTGGATCCGGCGCATCGGGGAAGCCGGAGAATGGTGCAGCGCTTTCAGGGGGCGTTGTTGGCGCTTGCCGCCCTGGCGCGCTGGACGTCTCCCGCTCCGGTAGCCCAGCCTCCGAGGGTATCAACAGCCAGATGAACAAAGCGGTGCATAACAGCAAAGTGATGGCGATGGCGTAACGCATGACAAGCCCCTCCATGCGTGAAATGATGTTCCCGCGGGCTGCCAGTTTGGTTATGTGTACAGTTTGCCCGCATCAATGAATATAGCACGTTGCAGCAGTGAAGTAAAGTGGGCAAATAATGCAGAGTGCATATAGTCCTGCGGCGTCTCTTGAGAAAAAACCGAGCAGGCGCTATGCCTGCCCGGTTGGCTTCGTAATGTATTTGGCGATCTGCTACTACTGGACTGCGCTGTTCCGATGCCGGTAAACCAGCATGGGCAACAGTATGATGAAAAGCAGCAACAGGGGCCAGAATTTCAGGGGGACATTTTCTTCGTCGTATTCGCGCTCGAACAGCTCGGAGGCCTCGTTGGGGTTTCCGGCCAGATCGGTGCAGACACCTTCGGGAACACGCAGGGTTACAGGGCCGTTGCCTTTGGGGAAGAGGTCGAGGACGTAGGTTACGCCTTCGCCGGCGAAGTTCTGGATTGTGGCGTTGTCGACCTCCAGGTCTTCCGGTTCCAGGCCCACGACTTCTTCGTTGAAGAGCAGGTCCACGGGGATAGGGCGAAAATGTGTGGTCTCGGCGGTTGTCGAGGCAATACTCACCGTGGGTGGCGTGGTGTCCACGGTGATGGTGTGGCTACCGCTCTCGCTCCAAAGACCATTGGCGTGTTGCTCTTGTACTTCCAGGGTATGCGCGCCTTCGTCCAGCGGGGCGTCGGGGCTGAATTCGGTCACGGTGCTTTCGGTCGCCAGCCATGCCGCCGCGCCCGCCCAGCGATAGCGGTAGACACCATCGCCGTCATTGGAAGTCCAGGTCCACGTGGGCTGAGTATCGTTGCTGTAGTCTTCGCCGCTCACCTCCGGCGCTGGCGGTTTTTCGACTTCCAGCACATCAACGGCGATATCGTCCAGCCGCAATTCAGCGCGAGGGCCACTACTGCCGCCGACGTGCCGGTAGCGCCACAGCAACTGGACGTAGGGCTGGTTGTGTAAGGCCTCCGGCAAGAGGACAGGTTCAAAACTCTTGTGATCGTTGTTCAGGTGGACCAGGTAGGCTATGGGCGCTCCTTTATCATCTTGCATATCATAAAAGGGGCCGCTATGCCCGAGGCGGTATTGCAGGCGGATTTCGTAGGAGCGGCTATTGGTAAGCAGCGTGCCGCCCAACCAAGCCACCTGGGGCTGGCCATCCAGATCAGTGGTGTCCAGTGCAAGCAGCGCCCCGCCGAGATCACGTCCGCGCCCGGTATTGATGAACGCGATGCCTTCTGCACCCAGTCCCGTCAAACGGGTGCGGCGGGTATTGTTGTAGGGATAGCCCAGGGGCTCGGCGTCGTCTTCATGGTATTCGTCGTAGGGGATGTAATAGGCATGTTTCAATGGCGCATGGAGCCCCGGGTCATCCTGATCGCTCTGTAAAAACAGCATGTGCTCCGGATAGCTCAGCTCGGGACTGTCCGCCGGCCAGGCATCGAAATGATAGCTACTGTCGCGCAGGGGATGGGCAGCAGGATAAATGAGCACGCGGAAAGTAGTAACGACCGGCGGATTCACACCGTCACTGGCCTCGACGCGCACTTCGCTCTCGCCCCGTTGCAAGGGCATCAGGTTCAGGAGGCTGCCGTCGAGTATTGCTGACAGTAGGAAAGGCCGATCCACGGTGACGCTGTATTCCAGGGGTTCTTCACCAGCATATTCGAATAAATCCTCCAGATCGATCAGCGCTGGGGCGCCTTGCTCCACCAGGCTTTGCAGGGGAAGCGGCGTGCTCACTTCCGGCGGTGGTGTGGCGCCCTCGATGTAACTCACCACGATATCGTCCAGGCGCAGCTCCGACCGCGGGCCGCTGTCACCGCCGACATGATGGTAGCGCCACAGCAACTGGACATAGGGCTGCCCCAATGCGTCGGCGGGCAGTGGCGTGGGGCCGATGGGCTCGCTGTGTCCATCGGGTCGTACGGTATAGGCCACGGGTTCGCCCTGATGCACCAGGTCCTGGAAGGGGCCGGAAGCGCCGATGCGGTATTGCAGGCGCAACTCATAGGCGCGTTCATTCGTGAACACCGTGCCACCCAGCCACGCGACCCAGGCCGGGCCACTGAGCCCGGTCGTATCCAGGGCCAGCAAGGCGCCGCCGAGATCGCGATCACGCCCGGTATTGATGAAGGAGATGCCGTCATAGCCCAGCCCATTGAGGCGGGTGCGGCGGGTGTTGTTGTAGGGGAAGCCCAAGGTGTCCACATCGTCTTCGTGGTAGTCGTCGTAGGGTATGGCATAGGCGTAGTCCAGCGGCGCCTCTAAGCCGGGATCCGTC
>SKJD01000311.1 GCA_007116095.1 Candidatus Hydrogenedentota bacterium | reverse complement strand
TGCCATCCCGAACGTTATCGCAGCCTGCGCCAGAGCCAGTTTCTCGACCTGGAAGCAATCAAGATAACCAACTGATGCAGGACCTTCCGCGCTCTGCATAATGCGCTTTGTGGTAATTTTATTCATAAGTTGACATTTAGAATTCGTTGCTTTATAGTGATGTTTAGCTGGTAAATATCCCGTGTTGCTGGATGCGGTTCCATGCTATCCGTACGAAACCGAGGCGGCACAGGAACGGGAAAAACAGCCGATAGAATCGGCAGTGATCTGAAAAGATCGTGTTTTGCGCCAAACAACAGATTGGGGAACGATTGTTGCCATGGATGGTAACGATCAGGTGTGATGTGAGGCGGCCAACAACAGCAGCCCAGGAGGGTAGCGTAGTGGCGGTTTTCGAGTATCGTGCCTTATTGAACAAGCAACGGATGTCAGGCACCGTCGTTGCGGATGATCGCATTCGGGCGTTTGACAAGCTGAAGAAAAAGAATTACGACAACATTGAGTTGCATCAGATCAAGGGGTTGAGCGCGTTTATTCGCCAGTTCTCTGCTGATGTGAAATAGCAATATCGTGCGTCTTGGTAATCGGCTTCTACGCGGGGACGGAAGCACAGTCTGTCCAGAGTTTATAACGCCAACGCTTATACGCGGTCCCATTGGGTCCGGCGTGTGGCCAGCGCCACACTCAGCACATCCACGGCTATCGCGCCGCCTCGACGAAGCGCAGCGGCGCATTCCGTAACCGTGCCCGCCGAGGTGACCACGTCGTCTATTAACAACACGCATTTGCCTACGCAATTATCTCCAATGACCGCGAATGCGCCACGCACGTTGTCGCGGCGTTTCAGGCCCTGGAGTGAGCTTTGCGTTCGTGTGGGTCGGATGCGGTGCAGGGACTGATCCATTTCGGCGTTGGGAAAGCAGGGCTGGATGCCTTCGGCCAACATGGTCGATTGGTTAAAGCCCCGCTCACGCTCGCGCACGGGATATAGCGGCACGGGAATCACCAAGTCATACTGTTCAGGGGTCATCTCCTGCATTATCCACGTTTCCAACTCCTCCACCAGCACCCTCGCCAGGGTGCGTTTCCCGTAAAACTTCAACAGCCGAATGGCCTGCCCAATGGCCCCATCATAAATCGCCGCGCCATAGATACGGCGAATGGCCGGGTTTGGATGTGATCGGCAGGAACTGCAAGGGAAGTTATGCGCCGCCCCCAATCCGACCATCGGTTCGTGGGGTTTGCCGCAATGCGTGCAGTAGGGGCGCCGGATACGTGGACTTTCCTCCCAGCAATTCGGGCAGAAATAGCCGTTCTCCTCGGTCAACAATCGCACCCCGCACGCGAAACAGTAGATGGGCAAGAAGAGATTCTTCAACGCCAATACCCATGCATTGCTTGTTCTGCTCATATGCGCTACCCTACATGGCGCCTGTGCATGGATTCAATCCCGCCTTCGATGGCGCCCTTGCTGGCAAACCCCATCGGTAGCGGCGTTGACATTGCAGGGAGGGCTTTGTTCCAATAGGTGCGCCAGCATGAATGTACGAACTTTGATTCAACCAGGCGCGGTACAGGGCGCAATGCCCCCCTGATGGACGCCCGGACACCGGATTGCCCCTATTGCATGGAGTAGTTTTTTGTCAACGCCAGACCTCGAAAAAGACCCTTGGATATTGCCCAACCTGATACTCTGGACCCTTTTCTTCGCGCTGGGGATCATGCCGGAATGGACCTTTTATTTGTTTCGCGATTGGGGCGCGGTGGTTACCCAGCGGGCTTTTGTCAATTCCTATCACCTGATATCCTGGGGCCTCACCGGGTATTTGTTCTTTTTTGTACAATTCCGTTGCCGGGAAACCGGTATGCATTTCATGGATGCGCTCGGTCGAAGTGTGCAAATTGCCGCAATTTCCGTTGTCGCCTTTATTCCCGCACCCCTGGATCACCTTTTCATTCTCTCACAAATACCCGTGCCGAGTTACCGGTACTTGATTATCATTGTGTCCGCAGCCAAAATGTTGGCTTGGGCGTACCTATACTTTGTGATTCTGCGTTATTATCTGTGGAGTGGCGTAAACGTTTTTTCACGAATGGTCAGCATCTTCCCGAGTTTTTATATCCAGGAAAACAATAACGATGCGACTGGGGAAACCCAACACAAAGCCATGCTCCGGGAAGAGCGGGATGAACAGGCATAGCCCTTCCGTCAACGGCCCCGCGCAGTCTGACGTTTTCCAGATTGTTGTCATTCCAGGCCACAGCATACCTGTTCGGGTGCTGGTTTTCGGAATAGCTTCTTGCATCTAACCACAGACCCGGCACAACCATGCCATGGTGGGGGTTGAGTAATTCCTATGATTGTATGTGATCTATCAGGCAGGGAACGGGGTAATTCATTGACATCCAGCGTATATCCCGACCGCATTTCGGTCGTTCGGCACAAGGCGTGGCTACCGTGCCTGGCGCTGCTGTTGATTTGCAGCGCCGTCCTGAGTGAAGAAGCCCAATCCGGCCAACTACAATTTGGGGAACCGGTTCGGGAAGGGTCCTACCTAACGGTGCCCATCTTTCTGCACGACGACAGCGCCGAAGTGGCCGCCATGGATTTCCGGCTTCAATACGACCCACAGGTCTTCACCCCGGTCTCCACCGAAGCCGGGGGCGTGGCGGTGGCCGCAGGCAAAGTAGTCAGCGCCAATATGACGCAACCCGGAGAATACACGGTCGTGCTCATGGGCCTGAACCGGGACACCCTGGGTTCTGGGGAAGTTGCCCGTATCGTGCTGGAACGGGGCAATTCCGAGTTCAATGACGCCTCCCGACTGACCATTGCCGATCCCACCCTGGCCACCTGGGAAGGCCAGGAAATCCCCTCCCATGGCGAATCCCGCTGGCTGGAAATGGATGAGCGCAATGGCGATGTCCCGGAGGATGTCGAGGAAGCCCCAGAAGAGAATGACAACAACCCGGACGATCCACGCGAACCCGGTTTTCTCCCACAAGACCCGGACGGCGCCCTCCCCGGGCCAAACGAACCTTCCCCGCTTGCCGGACTTTCCCCAGGCAACGCCGCTTTGGATGCATCCGAAGAACGCGATCCCTATGACCTGCGTCGCATGGCCGAGAACATCGCTCGCAATGCTGCGGAAGCCATTCGCCTACGCGATCAATTGCCGACGCCGGGCGCTACGGCTACGAATGGTGGAGACTTTCCCGGGGAATCCGCTGCAACACAGGACGTCCAACATAGCCGACTTGCCCAGAATCTGGAAGGCGATGCGGCCTTGTCCGACGACGAAGCCTCCCGGTCCACAGGCGAAACCTCCGACATTCCCGGGATGCAAAGCACAACCGCTGCGGACGAGACAGCAGCAAGCCAAGTCGCCCGACAACGGGCCGTCTCCGGCTTGCAATGGCTGCTGGTCGCGGGCGTTGTGCTCCTGCTCGTGCTGGGACTGGGCGTCATGCGCCGCCATTTCCTGAGCTGAGACAGCTCCTGCCCGCTACCGCTCAACCTGTCGATTGCCGGTCGAATATGCACGGGCGTACATAATCCACAGATATCCACAGGTGAACGCAGATGCTTCCCAGGGCTGTCTACATCATTGAATAAGGT
>SKJD01000217.1 GCA_007116095.1 Candidatus Hydrogenedentota bacterium | reverse complement strand
TGGCCCCGCTGACCTATTCAGATCGGTTGACCGGTGGTGCCAAAGGTCCCATGGCCGCCGTGGACTCCGTGGCGGCTCATGGCAAGCTCTGGCTCAACGAAGACGACATGCGCACGCACCTGATTGAACGGGACGACCTTCCGCCCTGGCTCTCCTTCGAGGCCTTTGGCGTGCCGACTAGCGACTACTTCGAGACCCAACAGCTCCTGCTGCGGAATCTCGGCCTGGCGCGTATTCATAGGCATGGCACGTGGTGGATGGACCTAATTTCCGCCGGCGCCTTCCGAGACGCTGATCTATGGGACAGCGTCATGGGCGAAGTGGGTCGTACGACCTTCAGCGAACTGTATGCGGAGCCCGAGCCTTACAATCCCGAGGTTGCCATGATCATCGACGAGCGCAGTCAGTCCCGCCTGTACAACCACTACGATGTCTGGGTGCATACCCTCCACCACCTCCGCGACAACCTGCTCAAGTCCGGGGCCAGTGTCGGGTTTTACTACTTGCACGACTTTCTGGACGGCAAAGTGCCTGAAGCGCGGGCCTACCTGTTCGCCAATGTCTTCGAGATGCAACAGCCGGAGGTTCATGCGGTATTGCAGCGGTTGTGGGCGCAATCCGCCACCGCCATCTGGCAGTACGCTCCAGGCTATTTCACGGCGGATGGGGCGAGCGTGTCCCAAATGCAACGTCTAACGGGATTCTCCCTGCAGCGTCTCGATGGCCCGCTGGGCATAACGGGTGTGGGCGCTTTTGACGGCATTAACTGGGGCTGGGAGGGGAAGAACCACGTCGAACCGCGTTTTGTCCTTGAAGGCGGGTCGCAAGCGGGGGAAACGCTGGGAACCTATCAGGCGGATGGCTTTATTGCCGCCGCCCGGCGGGATCACGTCGGCTTCACTTCAGTCTTTTCCGGAGACATTGCCCTGAACACGACGGTGTTGCGCGCGATTTTTCGTGACGCCGGGGTGCATCTTTGGGTCGAGGACGATTCCGTGGTGCACAGCGATGGCCGCTTGCTGGTAATTCACACGGCGGATGAAGGCGATAAGGACATTGCCCTGCCCCCCAATACCACATTGCTCAGCCTGAGCGGCGAGACCCTGTCGGAACCGGGCGCCCATGTCGCAACCGCGCCCTTCAGGGCCGGGGAAACCCGCTGGTTTCGCTTGCAAAGCGCAGAGTAGCTGCAAGTCATCCGTACCAGATTCATTCCAAACAGAAAGTGATGCATGGACGCAAATACCTATTACGACAAGACCTTGGGCGGTTGGCTGGGCAAGAATATTGGCGGGACTTTGGGCGGCCCTTGGGAGGGACACACCTCGTCGTTGCTCCTCTATTTCTATGATCCCGTGCCCAGCGAGGCGATGCCCAACGATGATTTCGAGTTGCAACTGGTCTGGCTGGACATGCTTCGCAAGAAGGGCATCTACCTGAAGCCGGCGGACTTTGTGCATCACTGGCGGGAGCATACCCGCTACTATATTTCGGAGTACTTTGTCGGGCAACGGAACATGGCGCTGGGTTTGATGCCGCCGGTGACGGGAGATTTCAATAACTGGTACATTCGCGGCATGGGCGCGACGATCCGCTCGGAAATATGGGGCATGATAGCGCCGGGTCTGCCGGATATTGCCGCAGCTTATGCCTATCTGGACGCCTCGACCGACCACAGCCGGGACGGCATGTACGGGGAGATGTTCTTCGCGGCGATGGAGAGCTACGCCTATGTCGAGGATGATCTCTATAAAATCATCGCAAAAGGGCTGGAATTTGTCCCCGAGGATTCCGAAATTAACGAGGCGGTCGGTATCGTGCTGGAGGAGCTGGAACGCGGCGTTGATATCACACGCATACGCCACCTGCTCTGCGCCCATTTCGCCCACCCCACCGACTTTACCTACGCCCCACTAAACGTGGGCTTCGCCGTGCTGGGACTGCTGAGCAGCGCGGACTACGGCGAGATTCTATGCAATACCGTAAACTGCGGCTACGACACCGACTGCACCGGCGCAACGGCGGCGTCCTTATTGGGGATCATTCGCGGAGCGAAGGAAACGCCCGAGCGCTGGTTGAAGCCCATCGGTTACCCAGTGGTCGTGTCGGACTTGCTGGTGGACGTGGACTATGCCGACGACATCCGGGAGGTCACGAAGCAGGTCTGCGCCCTTGGCGAAGAGGTTGTGAAGCAAGCTGATGCGGTGCGCGAACACCTGTATCGATGGACCGGGTTGCCGTTTTTGCGCCCTGATGACGCAGGTCCGGAATACCGCCGGACGGAAGTTGTCCTGGGCTGGAATGAAGCGCTGGGCATGCGGCTATGTTATGCAGGGCCGCCCACCATAGGCGTCGGCGAGACCAAGGTGCATCAGCTTCGTGTCTTCAACACCTCCGACACCGTCAGAACGCTCCGCCTGGAAATCATGGCGCCGGAGGGTGTGACGCTGCATAACCTGGAGGAGCAATCCCAGACCCTGAGCACCCATGTCGTTTTGCCCGCAGGGGGATGCATGGAGTTGCCCATCAGAATTGCTGTTCCCGAAGATAGCAATATCGCGGGCCCGTCTTTTACGGTATCGCTCCGGCTCACTGCGGATAAAACCACACCCCTGGAAGTGGGGTACGCCGTTGTCCTCAAAGCAGCCTGGCGCTGCACCGAAGCTATCGATTCTGCCGATCGCGCCACGCAGACCGCCATCGAGGAAAGCGGTGCGCTGGAGAACGCGCCTGTGGCTGTGACGCAGCGATTGCACGGCGTCGATGATCTTACCGATTTCATCCCGGAGCCCGGCAAGGTGGCCTATGCCCAGGTGACGATGCAGGCTGAAGCCGAGCCCCCCGTGCGCGTGGTCGCCAACAATACCGGCCCGATCCGCGTCTTTCACAATGGTCGGCGCATCATCAATAAGGAACACTGGCTTCCAGGCATTGCGCCGTCCTGGCACTTGCAGGTGGGCGATGGCAGTACGCACTTATTGCCAAAAAACGCCGGCTACGCGGATATTACCCTGCAACCCGGTGCAAACGTCTTCCTGTTCCGCCTGGAAGGGCATGAGCGCCCGCAGGACGCCACCTTCCATCTCGCGCAAATTTTCGCCGACGATCCCGCGAAAGCGAAGATGGGGGACTATCGTCCAGCGACGGCGATTGTAACTTCACCGCGCTGAGCAGGTGCTATGGTAGGTTGCGCTCCACGGCTACCTCGTTGTCGGTAACACGGCGCAGCACCACCGAGCGGTCGCCCTCGAAGCGGTAGCGGATTTCGTCGGGGCGACCCAATAAGGGCAGGATTTCACCCACGACCTGGCCGTAACCAAAGTCGTCTGTCAGGATAATCCGGCCTTCGCCGCGAGGATGGATTTCCACGCCGCTGTCATATTCGGGGAAAGCGTGTTGCTTGGCCAGCGGCCCCCAGGCCACCAGCACCGCGCCTTCCTCCACACAGCGCATCAGGGCCTCCCAGGTCGCATCACTGAGCTGGACGCCTGTGAGGAAGAGCAGGGGGATGCCCTGGAGGTGTTCGTAGCCCACGCGGTGATCGAAGACCACGGCGCCGTTCAGCGGGGTGAAAAAGCGATGGCGATCCGCCTGAACCGGTCGGGCGCTGTGGTGCAGGGCAAT
>SKJD01000410.1 GCA_007116095.1 Candidatus Hydrogenedentota bacterium | reverse complement strand
GCCGACGGCCTTGGCCGCGCTGATCTTCGGGGTGGTTTTCGGCTTGACCCACATGGTGAGCGCCGGTTCTATCGCGGCGGCGTTGACCTTGGGCGTCACGGTCTTTTTCTTTCCCTTGAGCTGGCCGGTGCGCATCGCCGCCGTGATTGTGGTAGTCTTGGTCATCCTGAAGCATCGCAGCAATATCCGGCGTATCCTGCGTAAGGAGGAACACCGCTTTTAGAGGAGCATCCCCATGCGAATTGGCAGGCCATCTCCCCCGGAATGTGAACTGAGCGCCCAGGAATCGCTGTGGTATTGGAGTAACCTTTGGCCAGCGGCGTATTGCTGGTTAATGACTTACGTGCTCTATGTAACTTCTCTCCCCATAATGGTCACCGGCGAGGACAGCGGCGAATTCATCGGGGCGGCCTACTTCCTGGGTATTCCCCACCCCCCGGGTTATCCCACCTGGTGCCTCATGGCCCACCCCTTCACCTGGCAACCTGGTTTAGGAGCCGCATACTGTGTCAGTAACTCTTCGGCCTTCTTCGGCGCTGTTACAGTACTGTTGGTGGTCCTGATCATCATCCAGCTCACCCACAACCCTTGGGCAGCGGTGGTCGGCGGCTTGGCCCTGGCGGTCTCCCGGGAGTTCTGGCAGCAGGCCGTCATTGCCGAGGTCTACACGCTCAACACGCTTTTTATTGCGGCCTGCCTGCTGCTTCTCTTGCGCTGGCGCATCACACAAAAGCATTATCTGCTATACGCCTTCGCGTTGATCTACGGACTCGGCTGGGGTGTCCACAACACCATCTGGGTGCTGGGGCCGGTCTTCGCGCTCTTTGTACTCTACACCCTGCCCGGGCCGCCCTGGCGCCACTGGCGCACCCTGCTCCTCGCCGGAGGCTGCGCCGCCGCCGGTCTGTTGGTCTTCCTCTACCTCCCGCTGCGGGCGATGGCCGATCCACCGGTGAACTGGGGCAACCCCGACAATTTCGAGCGCTTTTGGGCCGTCGTCACCCGTGAGCAGTTCCAGTTTATGTTCACGCAATACCCGCGCAGCCTGGACATGTACCTGGCGCAACTCCGCGTCCTCGGGGAATTCTGGCTGCATCAATTCACCTGGCCCGTCACCCTGCTGGGCCTCGCAGGCCTGGGACACCTTTGCTGGCGCAAGCCGTCCCAGGGCCTGCTCTTTGTCGGCGTTGCGATCATGACGCTTTGTACGGTCGCCTATGCGCAGAACTTTCGCTTTGACCGGGAATGGTTGTGGGTGATGCGCGTCTTCGGGCTGCCCGCCTACATGATGACGGCGATTGGCCTGGGCTGGATACTGAGTCGTTTATCCGTCTGGCAAATGCCCCCACAAGCACCTGATCCCTCAGGCGATATGGATGCTGCGTATGAAGCGACCAAAGCATCCCGAGAAAACAATTTCAATTGGCTTGTGCTCCTGCTGGGACTCATGGTTCTGCCTGGTCTACTGCTACACTACAGCGAGAACGATAAGTCCGATTACTACTGGGCCTCGGATTATGCGTGGAATATCTTGAGCAGCCTACCGGAGAACGCGGTATTCATACCCGAAGCCGACCATGCGGTGTTTCCGGTAATGTACATGCAGGATGTGGAGGGCTTTCGTACCGATGTGCTGCTGGGGCGGCGCTATGGCTATGTGAGCTGGGATCTGGCGCCTGGTATGGACGCGGAAACGCGGGCGGCCATCGGCGATTTCCCCAGGCGTAGCGAGGAACACAAGCTCTTTACCTGGCTGTTGAAAAACACCGCCCGCCCGGTTTATTTTTCGCGGGTACCTTCGCTGCCCGATGCTCCAGAGATTCGCTTCGAACCGGCTGGTTTGTTCTACCGCGCCCTGCGCCCTGGGGAGATTGCCCGCCCTCCGTATCATTATCGCTTGTCAGATTATAGTTCGCAAAATGACATCGACACCGAAACGCCCCCGGAGGACTACACCACCGCTTTGATATTGAGCGAGATTGCCCATGCCCAGGCCCGGGACGCGCTGCTAGAAGGCGACCTGGATAAGGCCAGAGACTTGATCGAACGCGGCCTGCACCTCTACGGCGGCCCCGCGCCGCAGCTCCTCAACAACACCGGCATCCTCTGTATCCGCCACGGCGCCCCCGAGCTCGCCAGGGACTACTTCGAGCGCGCCATCGCCGACGCCGAGCTGGCCCGTGACCCCGTCAGCCTGGAAAGCGCCCGCCGCAACCTGGAACGTTTGGAGCGGAGGTATGGACAAGGGCTTTAGTCTATCTTATCAACTCTGTGGACATGGTGGACATGGTGGACGAAGCCAAATTTCGGTGGGATTGTGGCGTCTACCCCGTCCACCCTGTCCACACAGTCCACTGAGCATTGAAAAATACCTGCCTTTCCCGCTGAAAATTGGCATCTTGGAGCGTTTTTTAGCTATAATACGCCATCCCGAAGCAAGGGCGTCCTCCCTTTTCCGGGCTTACCGCTTTCTTATTGCCACGACCTGTCTTGGGTCCTGTTTACCTTCTCAACACGCGCGAGGCACGATGAACCACAGTCACAAAATCACACAAGGATTGTCTTTTGACGACGTACTGCTGCGGCCGGAACGTTCAGATGTCTTGCCGCGGGATGTCAACCTGGAGACCCGGCTCACCCGCAATCTGCGCCTGAATGTGCCGTTGATGAGCGCGGCGATGGACACGGTGACAGAAGCCGGTCTGGCCATCGCCATTGCGCAGGAGGGCGGTATCGGCTTCATTCATAAGAACCTCACCATCGAGGAACAGGCCGCGGAAGTGGACAAGGTGAAGCGTTCGCAGGCTGGTATCGTCTCGCATCCTTTTACGCTGCGTCCGCATGATAAGTTACAGGATGCCGAAAACCTGATGAGCCATTACCGGATTTCCGGGGTGCCCATCACCGATGAGAACGATATCCTGGTGGGGATCCTTACCAACCGGGACCTGCGCTTTGAAGACAATTACGACGTTCCGATCCATACCGTGATGACGCCCCGCGATCGGCTGGTAACCGTGCCGCCGGATACGGACCTGGAAGAAGCCAAGAAGCTGCTGCACAAGCACCGGATCGAAAAGCTGCCGATTGTCGATGCAAATGGCCATATCAAGGGCCTGCTGACCATAAAAGACATCATCAAGGCCCGTGATTATCCAAATCGTAGCCGGGATGCCATGGGACGCCTTTATGTAGGCGCGGCCATCGGAGTCGGCGATACAGAGTTTGACCGCGCCGAAGCCCTCGTAGCTTCGGGGGTCGATGTGCTGGTGGTGGATTCGGCCCATGGCCACTCCGGCATGGTGCTGCATACGGTCAAGCAGCTTAAAGAGCGCTACCCCGACACGGAGCTGATTGCCGGGAATGTCGTGACACAACAAGGCGCGCTGGACCTGATCGAAGCCGGGGTGGACGCGGTGAAAGTCGGGGTAGGGCCTGGTTCTATCTGCACGACGCGGGTCGTGGCGGGCGTCGGCGTGCCGCAGCTTACGGCAGTCATGGACGTGAAGGAGGCCTGCCGCCCCCATGACGTGCCTGTGATTGCCGATGGTGGCATCAAGTACTCCGGGGATATCGCCAAGGCGATTGCCGGCGGTGCGGACTCGGTCATGATCGGCAGCCTCTT
>SKJD01000318.1 GCA_007116095.1 Candidatus Hydrogenedentota bacterium | reverse complement strand
GCCGGGTTCAACGAGTTGCTTGAATGGCGGGGACCCGCCAATAATACGCCGTATTTGCGGGAGGAGCGGCGTCTCGTTCACCATGCGCAACCGAACGCGCCCTACCGCCTGTTAACCTGGCAGTCCACCCTGTCGACCACCAATGATCGCCCGGAGGTGATACTAAGCGGCACCGTCTACCACGGACTGGGCATGCGATTCACGGAGTGGATGGATGGCGGCGAAGACCGGGAACCAGTTTTTCTGCTCGCACCGGACGTGACAGAGGAATGGGAAGAGGATACTATCCACCGCTTTGCAAAAGCGTCTTGGGTTGCGTATACCGTGGAAGGCCCACAAGGCCAACAGCGTATCGTGGCCATGTTCAATAACCCCGACAACCCCCGACCGGCAACCTGGTTTATGATGGTCGCGCCGTTCGGCTATTTGTCCGCTACCATCGATCTGGGTCGCGATCCGCTGCCTCTGGGCAATGGGGAAACACTTCGCCTGCGCTATGGGGTGGCGGTCTGGGATGATGCGGTTGATGCGGCGACGATTGAATCGGCCTATGCCGACTGGCAGGCCCAATTGCCCGAAGTGCTTCCAGAAGAATAAATCGGGACATGGGGTGGGTGTAATTTTTTATTCTGCGGGGTCGTATTCCCCAGGGTGTAAATATTTTCTCATTTGAGTGGACGAATTTTAGACAAAGGTTATGCTAAAATCTGCGATCAGGGATGAAGCCAAATACCCCATCAATGTCGTCTCCCATCTCACGGGGTTGGCGAAACAGGTAATCCGGATATGGGAACTCCGGTACGGCGCCGTGAGGCCATTTCGCACCAAGACCAACCGGCGTTTGTACAGCAATAGCGAAATCAACCGGTTGCTGTTGCTGCACCAGGTCACCAAATCTGGACACCCCATTGGGCAGATAGCCCGGTTATCGGAGGAGGCGTTGCAGATGCTCTTAAAACGTCGGCGTCCTTGAGTAGACAAATTTTAGACATACGCGGTATAATGTTATCTGTGAACAGTAACGAAGCAAAAAATTCTATCAGCGTTGTTTCCCGTCGCACGGGGTTGACGCAACATGTAATCCGGGTATGGGAACGCCGGTATAGCGCCGTGGTGCCATTTCGCACCAAGACCAACCGGCGTCTGTACAGCGAAGACGATATCAGCCGGCTGCTACTGCTGCAAGAGGCCATCAAGTTGGGGCATTCCATCGGCAATATTGCACAGTTGCCGGAGGAGGCCCTGCAGGAACTCTTGCGGCAGGGTCGCAAACCCGTTGCGCATGCCCGGCGTAATGGCGTCGAAGAGTTTGCAACCGAGCCCTGCGCGCCGGAAACATGCCTGGAGACCTGCAAGGTCGCCGTCGCACAGATGGATGGCGCCGGCCTGGACGCCGCCCTGATGCGGGCCCACCGGGGCCTCTCCCTGCCTGACTTGATTTCAGCCGTTGTAACCCCGCTATTGGTGTGGGTGGGTGTCTGCTGGAAAGACGGTAGCCTACGAATTGCCCACGAGCACTTCGTCTCCAATGGCGTTCGGCATTTCCTGGCCAACGTGCGTAATGCCTACGGCAACAACGACGTCGCCCCCGCCATGGTCTTCACCACGCTTCAGGGCTCCCTCCATGAATTGGGGGCCTTGATGGCCTCCATCGTTGCGGCGGCGGAAGGTTGGAATGATCTGTATCTGGGACCGAACCTGCCCATCGAAGAGATTGCCAACACCGTGGAACTAAGCCAGGCCCGCGCGCTGGGACTCAGCATGATCTACCCGCACCACCGCCCGAACCTGGAAGTCGAATTAAGCACCCTCGTCCGGCATATCCGGCCTGAGGTTCCCATTGTCATCGGCGGACAGGCCACCCGCACGCACCGCCCCCTCCTGGAAAGTCTGGGTATCCACGTTGTCGAAGACATCCAGTCCTTCCGCATCTTCCTCATGCAAGTCGAACAGGGCCGCATCGTCGCTCGCCAACCTATGGCCTAGCCCGGCTTACGGGCGTGGGCGATACGGGGGATACCAGCGAGATCCTGCAGCACGTCGACCTGTTCAAATCCGGCGTCCCATAACAAATCATGCACGCTCGGCCATTGCTTTTCGCCCATTTCAAAGGCAAGCATACCGCCGGGGCGGAGGCGGGCCGGGGCTTCGCCTATGAGTTTCCGGATGCAATCCAGTCCGTCTTCTCCACTGAGCAAAGCGTGGACGTCTTCAAAGTGCCGGATGTCTGGGGCGAGGGATTCCCACTCCGTGCTTTCCACATAGGGGGGATTGCTCAGGATAAGGTCGAAGAGGCCGCCGGTAGGTGTCGGAAAGGGTTCGAGCAGGTTGCCCTGAATCCACCGCAGGGAAACCCCGTGATGGGCTGCATTTTCTCGGGCCAAGGTGATTGCTGCCAGGTTAATATCTGTTGCGTAGATGCGGGCCTGGGGCGCATAACGGGCCAGGGTGATGGCGATGCAGCCGCTACCTGTACCTACCTCCAGCACCTCTCGGGGCTTCGCGCCCAGGAAATCACGCGCCAGATCAATGAGCAGTTCGGTCTCGGGGCGTGGTATCAGGATGGGCGGGCGGACGAAAAACTCCAGCCCATAGAACTCCCAGTTGCCGAGGATGTAGGCGACGGGTTCATGATTCAAGCGGCGTGTCAGGTAATGTTCGAAGGCAGCCGGGGGGGCACAGGCGTCCCGATGGCGAAGGTGAAGCGCGGTGCGGTCGCACTGGAGGGCGTGACAGAGCAGCAGTTCGGCGTCCAGCCCGGGAGAATCCGAAACGGCGGTCAGGCGGTGGGCGCTCTCGCGCAGCACAGTATTGAGCGTCGGTGGCGCCGGATGCATGGAGTCCTGGGGGCTCATGGCTTTGGGCCTCGCGGGAGTTAAGCTTAGAAGGCTTCGGAGAGGCGTTCCATCCGGTCCGCAGCGATCAGGGCGTCCGTCACCTCCTGCAGCTCGCCTTGCATTATCTGTTCCAGGCTGTACAGGGTGAGGTTAATACGATGATCGGACAGCCGGTTCTGCGGAAAGTTGTAGGTGCGGACACGCTCACTACGGTCACCGCTGCCCACCTGGAGCTTGCGGTCCTGCGAACGGGATTTCGCCTCTTCCTGCATCTTGGCGTCCAGCAACCGGGCACGCAGCACCTTCATGGCCTTGGCCTTGTTCTTGTGCTGCGACTTCTCGTCCTGGCAGGTGACCACCAGACCCGTGGGCTTGTGGGTGATACGGACGGCGGAGTCGGTCGTGTTGACGCTCTGGCCGCCGGGTCCGGAAGAGCGGTAGACATCGATCATCAGATCATTCGGATCTACCTCGATATCCACATCCTCAGCTTCGGGCAACACGGCCACGGTCACCGCGGAGGTATGCACCCGTCCCTGGGTCTCGGTGTCCGGTACGCGCTGCACGCGGTGTACCCCGCCTTCCCACTTCATTTCACGGTAGACGGTGTCGCCGTTAATCTGGAAAGAGATCGCCTTGTAGCCGCCCTGCTCAGAGAGGTGTGAATCCAGAATTTCGAGCTTCCATTTTTTCAATTCGGCCACGCGGGAATACATCTTGAAGAGATCGGCGGCAAAGAGTGCGGCCTCTTCGCCTCCGGTGCCGGCGCGAATCTCGACAATGGTGTTCTTGTC
>SKJD01000480.1 GCA_007116095.1 Candidatus Hydrogenedentota bacterium | reverse complement strand
GAAATGGCCATCCTGGCCCGCGAACGGGGCATCCAGACCGTCGCCATCACCTGCCTGGCGCAGTCCAAGGCCGCAAAATACGGCGAGGGACTGGAACAAAAGCTCTATGAAGTCTGTGACGTCGTCATCGACAATTGCGGCGGCCCGGGCGACGCCGCGCTCCCGATCCCGAAGCATGAAGTCATGACCGGGCCCACCTCCAGCGTGGTGAATCTCTGTATTGTGCAAGAGATAGTCTACGGCGTTTGCTGCATGTTTGCCGAAGCCGGGAAAGAGGCTCCTGTTTTCAAGACCGCGAATCTGCCCGGGGGCGACGCCTGGAACGCGCGCCTGCTGGAGAAATACGGGAACCGCGTCAATCTCTCATGAGCACCCGTCCAGCTTCCCAGGCCGCATCGCTTGCAGCACAGATTAAGGAACACGCCGCCGATCTGGGTTGGGACGCCTGCGGGATTGCCGACGCTTCCGAAACAGACCCGGAAGGCCGCTTGCAGCGTTGGCTGGACCGCGGCTTTCACGCCGACATGGACTGGATAGCCCGGACAGCGGCGGAGCGCAGCGACGTGCAGCAGAAACTCCCGGGGACGGCATCCGTCGTGGTTGTCGCACGCAGCTATTACCACGAAGCCTTGCCTGACCCGCCCGATGGTGCGGGCTTAATTGCCCGCTACGCCCTCGGCAAGGACTACCACAAGGTCCTTAAAAAGCCGCTGATTGCGCTGGCGCGTTTCATTGAAGCCCGGGAAGCGGGGGTAGCGACGTATGTCTCCGTGGATGCCGGGCCGGTGCTGGAGCGTAGCTGGGCGGAGCGCGCCGGTTTGGGCTGGACTGGAAAAAACAGCCTGATACTGCGCCGCGACCTGGGCTCCTGGTTCCTCTTGGGCTGTATTCTCACGACATTGCCCCTTGCCGCCGATTCCCCGATGCCCAACCACTGCGGATCCTGCCGCGCCTGTATCGACGCCTGCCCGACCGACGCCATTGTCGAGGCCGGGGTTGTCGATTCCAACCGCTGCATCAGCTACCACACGATCGAAAACCGGGGCGCCATTCCACCCGAGATTCAGGAGAACATGGGAAACTGGGTCTTCGGCTGTGACATCTGCCAGGAGGTCTGCCCCTGGAACCGCTTCGCCAAGGAAGGCGATCACCCGGCACTGCAACCCCGCGAGGCCGTCACCCATCCCCCACTCGCCACCTTGCTGGAAGAAGACGAAGCGGCTTTTAACGCGCGCTTCGCCGGAACGCCCGTCCGCCGCACCAAGCACCAGGGCATGCAGCGCAACGCCACCATCGCCCTGGGCAATGTCAACACCCTACGCACACAAAAAACACGCAACGTACCGAAATAACCAGTCGGCGCATTACGTATTATATGTCGATAAAAACTGGTGGAACGACGCGGATGGCCTACTCCTGGTAGATGACCTCCCAGCCGTCGCTGTTGGGGGGCGGTGGGTCCGGGATGGCGGTTGTCGTAGCCACGCCGAGGCGATTCAACACGGTTTCCCGGTAGCGTTCGGCATGGAAGGGATTGTTCTGACGAACTTCCGGGGCATACTGCTGCATCTGTGCACGCATATTCTGCACGCGTTCCTGGGTAGCGGGATGCGAAGAAAAGAGGGGAATGTTCCGCGCCTGCGCGCCGCCGGTGGCCTGCATCATCTTCTCCATGAATTCGGCCATGGCGCTGGGGTTGTAACCGGCGCGGACGAGGTAATTCATGCCCTTCGCATCGGCCTCGCGCTCGTTCTGACGGCTGAAGTACATCATCCCGGTTTGCCCGGTGAAGCCCGCGACGAGTCGGGCCAGGTTGTTCTGGCTCTGGCCCATCACGACGCTCATCAACATCTGATAGCCGTAGGCGCGGGTCAGCGATTCGCCATGGTGGTAGGAAGAGACATGCGCAATTTCGTGCGCCATGACACTGGCCAATTCGGCCTCATTTTCACAGAGCTTCATCAAGCCCGTATAGATGTACATATAGCCGCCGGGCAAGGCGAAGGCGTTGATGGTGTCGGGCGCATCAATGACTTTGAACTGGTAGTTCACGTCCTGCCGTTCCACCCCGGCCGCCAAGCGCTGCCCGATCTCGTTGATATAGGCCTGAATAGCCGGATCGTCAAGGACTTTCTCCGTGCGTTCAACCTCAGCCGCCACCTCCGCCCCCAGGGCGCGTTCCTGCTCCGGAGTGAGCAGATTCAGTTGTCTGCCTTCCTCCAGCGTGATGCAACTGCTGAAGCCAGCAATCAACAATACCCCCATAAATACGGCGTTTCTCATGGGCCGATCACTCCTTGTGCAATATACGCTTCAATGCCTGCACGAAGGCCGCGCACTCTGCATCCGTCCCCACAGTAATACGCAGGCTATGCTCCAGTCGCGGCATCTTGAAATACCGCACCAGGATTTTATCGCGTTTCATGGCCTCAAAGATAGTCTGGGCGTCGGGCGTTCCCCGCCATTCGGCCAGCAGAAAGTTGCTTTGGGACTCCGGGACCTTGAAGCCCAGTTCCAGCAGGGCATCGCGCAGTCGGGTACGGCTTGCCTTGACCTTCGCGACATTCTCCAGCATGTGATCGTAGTCATTGATGGCTGCCAGGCCGATAGCCTGACTCACAACGTTCATGTTGTAGGAGTCTTTGGTCTTGAGAAATTCCGCAATGAGCTCCGGGCGGGCGACTGCCGTACCGATGCGCATCCCTGCCAGGCTAAAGGACTTGGAGAAGGTCCGCATGACGATGACATTATCATGGTCGCGAGCAAACTCCAGGCAATTGTCCTCTGCAAAGTCTACATAGGCCTCATCGATAACCACGATGCCGTCAAAACCTGTGCAGAAACGGGCGACTTCCGCCTTCGGAACAGCAACCCCGCTCGGGGCATTGGGCCGGGTGAGGAAGCAGAGTCGGCCCTGGGCGCTGAAGAAGGCCGGGCTGAGCTGGTAATGTTCGTCGAGGGCGACATATTCCAGCCGGCAGTCATGTAGCTTGCACAAAATCTCGTAAAGCGAATAGGTCGGGTCTGTGGCCAGCACGGTATCGCCGGGGTCCACGAAAGTGCGCAAGACCAGGGCCAGCAGCTCGTCCATACCGTTGCCGACAATGACCCAGCTTTCATCCGGATAGCCATAGCGCTCGGCCAGGGCGCGGCGAAAACGCAGCGAGACAGGGTCCGGGTACTTGCGAAACGCATCGCCGTTCAGTGCCTGCAAAGCCTCGAAAATGCGCGGCGACGGCGGGTACGGATTCTCGTTGGTGTTCAGCTTGATGATGTCGCTTTCGCGAGGCTGCTCGCCCGGGACATAGCCCTGGACGTCGCGGAGAATATGGCGCTGGAATTTCATGTGCGTACCTTTATGGAGTGCGCGTGGGCGTGCAAGCCCTCCACTTCGGCAAAGGTCATGATGGCTTCTGCATCGTGCAGGAGGCGCTCCTTCGAGTAATAAATGATACTACTGACCTTGCGGAAGTCCTCGGCGGTCAGTGGCGAGGCAAAACGCGCCTTGCGCCCCGTGGGCAGGATGTGGTTGGGTCCGGCGAAATAATCGCCCACGGCAACCGGAGTCATTGCGCCCAGCATCATAGCGCCGGCATGCTTGATCTTGTCCGAAATCCGGTGGGGAAACTCGACCTGGATGCTCAGGTG
>SKJD01000374.1 GCA_007116095.1 Candidatus Hydrogenedentota bacterium | reverse complement strand
TCTGGTTTTGTCGGCCCACAAGCACCTGCTCCAGCCAGTCGGTCTGTTGGCCGGGAATCTCGTTAAGATGACCGGTGTCCAGCAGGATTAAACTGAGGTAATCCCCGAAATCCAGCACGCCATAGCCCGGCAGTCCAGGAAAGGCAAAAAGACTGGTGAAATACGGCGCGGAGGCATAGGTCGCGCCACGGTCCACGTAGCGCTCTGCGACTTCGTGGTTGCCGATGCCCACGACCACGGGAATCAAGCGGCCGTCGGGCGCAATCATGTTGTTATGCCACCATTCAAACCAGGCATACCAGCGCGCAATCAACGCTGGGTCAGCATTGCCATAGGCGATGTCGCCACCAATGACGGCAAAATGTGGATCCCGGGCCGCCGCCTCCCGACACATGTCCGCCATGAGCGGATAGGGCGCTGAGTCGCCACCCACCACAAAGCGGATTGGTTCCTCCAGTTGCGCTGGCATGGTCTCGAAGAAATACTGCTCTGCATCCTCTGCGAAGCGGAAGGCATAGCGTGTGGCGGGTTTGAGGCCCCCGAGCTCCGTCTTGTGTATAATGCGATCCGATCCCAGCATCGACCGTGACCAGGCCCCGATTTCCACCCAGGCTTCGGCGTCTGCGGCGGCATCGGCTTCTGCATAGGCTACAGCGGTAATCGCATTCTCCGCGTCCGGGCTGTGCCAATGAATCACCATGGTGGAGGTGGGGTCCTCGCGCCAGGTGAGGTACACCGCGACCGGCTCGGCAGCCCAGGCCATAGACAGAGCCGGGAGCATCCCCGTGATGCTTACAAACAACATGCCAAATCGCAACACAACACCGGCGAACCTGTATTTTTTTAGCATTGGAACTCCTTTGAATCATGTACTTCGGACTATCGCTGAAATTTGAGACTGCGGCAGCGCATTCCGGAGAATACACTGCCGCAAGAGACAAGCTGATTTCAATTCACCCAGCCAGATTAGTTACCACGACCAATCACAGCGTGGACGTGCGAGATAGGGTGATCTTCCTGCGGGTAGCGGAGGAATTCCACATGCCCGTCCATGTACAAAATGTTGGCGCCGCCCGGTATGTGGTTGAAGCGGGCGCCGCGATCGGGGGCGGTATAACGCGCCCCTTCAATATAATCCCACATGATCGGTATGGTGCTCTGGCCCATTGCGCTCGCGCCCGGATTGTTGATGTCCGTGATCATGAAGCGCTCTGCGCCTTCGCGCACCCGGGCGATGGTCTGGCCGCCAGCGTTTCCGCTCACTACCGGACGACGCGGGATATCGATCGTTGCTGTGTCCATGCGGCCATCAACCAAGTTCTGGATCAATCCTGCCGGAAACCAGGACAGGTTAATATCCTGATCCAGCCGCTCGGGGTAGAAATCCTGGAAGCCCAGGTTCGGATGTGCAAGCGCCTGCCATGCGATATGCAAGGCGGCGTAGACATCGTCATTTTCGGCCACCCAGCCATGATACAGGTAGTTCTCCGTACCGTCACCGAACTTCATGGGGTCAATCTGGCCGAAATTCGGGTGATTCGGGTTCTGCGTGCACCATGAACCACTTGGACAATCCCAACGCTCCGCGAATTCACCTGCATTTGAAGCAGAAGGACAGATAAAAAGGTTCAGATCATTAAGATAATCCGGGTAGATGGCCGGACCATAGGGGGCGGAGCGAATGCCCCGGTAGGTGTCGACCCCCCAGACCGCATCGGTGTTGGTCCCACCATTGTTTCGCGGGAAGTAGCCCCGGTTTTCACCGGAATACATCTTGAACACCACCCCCCATTGCTTTAAGTTGTTGGCGCAGGACGCCCGACGGGCCGCCTCCCGCGCCCGCGCCAATGCTGGCAGCAAAATGGCCGCCAAAATACCGATGATGGCAATCACCACCAGCAATTCAATCAGGGTAAAGCCGGAACGTTTCATACAACCTTCTCCTATACATGTTGTGATTTGTTTCATGCAGGCATCTTTGTACTGGGTTAACCAGTTGACGTAACCTTAAAACATTCATATTTTCATTCGATTAAGAACCTGCATAAATTCCGTTACCCTGAAAAAGGACTCGAAAGGTCAAAAATGTGATCTTTGCGATTCCACATATCACGCTGCATAGCGCGGTTGTCTTGATTTTAAGAGAATGGGTGTATAAGATCAGGCCAGGAAGATTCTACACAGGGGAAACCGGGGGATTTGCTGTCCGGCGATGCATCGGAAAGTACGTTTGCGGCCCCACCGATTACAGGAAATACGAAAAATATGATTCAATCCGATACCGTTTCGACGAAAGAACTGGCCCAATCCCTGGACCGGTTTTTTTCACTGACATCCACGAAAATACAGCGCCTGAATGACGCTTGGGAACCCGAACGGGGCGCCCCGGTCTTCACGGTGCAGGGCAAATACACGACCCGCGGCTGGACGGAATGGACCCAGGGCTTCATGTATGGCTGCCAGATTCTCCAGTTCGACGCAACGAAAGACGCTGCGTTCCTGGAGATGGGCCGTAAGAACACCCACGCCTTCATGGCGCCGCATATCAGCCACATCGGGGTGCATGATCACGGCTTCAACAATGTCTCGACCTATGGCAACCTGCGGCGGCTGGCGCTGGAAGGCCGCATGGACAGCAGCCCGGAGGCCATCGAATACTATGAGCTGGCCCTGAAGCTCTCGGGCGCGATACAGGCGGCCCGCTGGACCGAGATCGCCGACGGCAGCGGCTTCATCCACTCCTTCAACGGCCCACACTCGCTGTTCTCGGATACGATCCGATCTTGCCGGGCTTTGGTGCTGGCCCACCGCCTGGACCACGTCCTGATGGGCGAAAATGACAAGAAGATCTCCCTGCTGGAACGGGCGATACAACATATCCGCAACACAGCCCGCTACAATGTCTACTTCGGCACGGGCCGCGATCACTACGACGTGCGCGGGCGTGTGGCGCATGAGAGCCTCTTCAACACGAATGACGGGAACTACCGCTGCGCCAGTACGCAACAGGGCTATTCGCCCTTCAGCACCTGGACCCGCGGCCTGTCCTGGATTCTGCTGGGCGCGGCGGAGCAACTGGAGTTCTTCACGGTGATGTCGCCGGAAGCCTACGCCACCCACGACGACAGCGGCGATTTTCTGGGCTTGCTGGCGGACATGGCCCAGGCCACGGCGGATTTCTTCATCGAGAACACCCCCACCGACGGCGTGCCCTATTGGGACACCGGCGCCCCGGGCCTGGCCAAGCTGGGCGACTACCTCAACGCACCCTCGCAGCCGGACAATCCCCATGAGCCGGTGGACAGCTCGGCCGCGGCCATCTGCGCGCAGGGCCTCCTGCGGCTGGGGCGCTATCTGGACAAGGACGGCAAGGGCAAACCCTATTACCAGGCCGGCCTCCGCGTCGCGCAGACGCTTTTTACCCCGCCCTACCTCTCGGAAGACCCGGAACACCATGGCCTGCTCTTGCATGCGGTTTACCACCGGCCCAACGGCTGGGACCATATTCCCGCCGGGAAACAGGTCCCACAGGGCGAGTCCTGCATGTGGGGCGACTACCACGCCATGGAGCTGGCGGTCTACCTCCAGCGGGAACTGAGCGACGGTCCCTACCTGACCTTCTACGGGCCGAACTGAGGGTTAGGACGCGATACCGGAGTGACGAAGCGAGCTTCGTCCAATCAAGCAAAGCGAGCTTTGCTACTCCAGAACACCGAAATGACGAAGCTTGCTTCGTCCATTATGGAGTAGCAAACTTTAGTTTGCGTAAACTGATAGTTATACCGTTAGGTCACCTTCGTGCGTTGCACGAAGGACGCAAAGTGAACTTTGCTACTCCAAAAATATACCGGAGTGACGAAGCTTGCTTCGTCCAATTAAGCAAAGCAAGCTTTGCTAATCCAAAACACCGGAGTGACGAAACTTGCTTCGTCTAACCAAGCAAAGCGAGCTTTGCTACTCCAGAACACGGGAGTGACGAAGCTTGCTTCGTCTAACCAAGCAAAGCAAGCTTTGCTACTCCAGAACATAATCAAACCAAGGACTTATATAACCATGAAAACACACCGCATTGGAATTATTATGAATGGCGTCACCGGGCGCATGGGTACCAACCAGCACCTGATTCGCTCGATCAGCGCCATCCGGGAGCAAGGCGGCATCCGGGTGAACGACGCTGAGTGCATCTTCCCCGAGCCGATCCTGGTCGGACGCAACCCGGCGAAGCTGGAACCGCTCGCGAAATCTCAGGGGGATATCCCCTGGAGCACGGACCTGGACGCGGTGCTCGCGGATCCCCAGTACACGGTGTACTTCGACGCCCAGACCACCCTCCGGCGCTATGATGCGGTGATGCAGGCTATCGCCGCGGGCAAGCACATTTACTGCGAAAAACCCACGGCGGTCACCAGCAAAGAAGCCCTGGAACTCTACGCCGCAGCCAAAAAAGCAGGCGTGAAGAATGGCGTCGTGCAGGACAAGCTCTGGCTGCCGGGCATCCGCAAGCTGCAATACCTGGTCGACACCGGCTTTTTCGGGGAAATCCTGTCGATGAAAGGCGACTTCGGCTACTGGGTCTTCACCGGGGAAGGCCAACCAGCGCAGCGTCCCTCCTGGAACTACCGGGCGGAAGACGGCGGCGGCATCATCATCGACATGCTCTGCCACTGGCGCTATGTGATCGACAACGTGATTGGCAACGTAAACGCCGTAAGCTGTATGGGCGCCACGCATATCCCCAAGCGCCGGGATGAACAGGGCAAGCCCTATGACTGCACGGCGGACGACGCGGCCTATGCGACTTTTATGACTGAGCCCGGCGTGATCTGCCAGATCAATTCCTCCTGGTGCACGCGCGTGCGGCGGGACGAGCTGGTCACCTTCCAGATTGACGGCACGCACGGCTCGGCCGTCGCCGGACTCCGGGAATGTCATGTGCAACACGACGCAGAGACGCCCAAACCGGTCTGGAATCCGGATATCTCCAGCGACATCGATCACCTGGCCGCCTGGAAGACTATGCCGAACAACATCGCCTATGACAACGCCTTCAAGGTACAGTGGGAACTTTTCTTGCGGCATGTAGCGCTGGACGAGCCCTTCCGCTGGAGTCTACTGGAAGGCGCCAAGGGCGTACAGTTGGCGGAGCTCGGCATTGAAAGCTGGAAGAATCGCGCCTGGGTCGACATACCGGCGCTGGACGCAGGACAATAACGTGCCGGCTAGCAGCCACAAGCATTGCGCAAGGTGGTGATGGACGATCAGGACACGACGCCTTCATCGCCCAAGCCCAAGCCGGAAGTGTTGCCGGACTTTCATGCGACCGCTTTCACCGCCCTGATTCTGGGCGCGTGCAGCATCGCCTTCGCCGGGATCCTGGTGCGGCTGAGTCCAGTCGGCCCTTCGGCCACGGCGTTCTGGCGGCTGGTTTTCTCGCTGCCGGTGCTGTTTCCGCTGATGCTCTGGATGAACAGCCGCGCCCCAAAGCTTCCCCGGCAACGGCCACCGCGCAAGGCCTATGCGCTGCTGATTATCCCGGGCTTTTTCTTCGCCGGCGACCTGATCCTCTGGCATTGGTCGCTGCAATTTACCGCGGTCGCCAATGCCACCCTGCTGCCGAACATGGCGCCGATTTTCGTGACCGTGGCGGCCTGGGTCCTGTTCCGGGATCGCATCACCCGGGGCTTCCTACTGGGCTTGTGCCTGGCCATCTTCGGCGCAGCGGTGTTGATGGGCAACAGCCTGCAGATCAGCCGGGAGTATTTTCTCGGGGACATGCTGGGGATTTTGACCGCCCTGTTCTACGGCGCCTACCAATTGTCCGTAGCGCGCCTGCGCAGCCGTTTCGACACCGCCGGGTTGATGTGCCACACAGCAATCTGGAGTGCTATCTTCGTGTTGCCAGTGGCCCTGCTCAGCGGGGAAAGCCTGCTCTGGGCCGACCTCTACGACTGGCGGGCCTGGGGCGTCCTACTGGGGCTGGGTTTCTTCTCCCATGCCTGCGGCCAGGGCCTGATCGTCTATGCGCTGGCGCACTTGCCGGCCTCTTTCGCCTCGACGAGCCTGCTGGTGCAACCCGCCGTCGCCGCCGTGGCCGCCTGGATCATCCTGGCCGAGCCTATCGGGCCGTGGCAGCTCGTGGGCGGGATGATTATCCTGGGTGGCATTCTGCTGGCCCGCCGTGGTACTTTCGCAAGCAAGGTCCGCTCAAGCTGAGCCGGACTGGACTAAATGAATTCAAAGACACGTATTTCAAGGTTTTTAACATTATGACAGCACCCATCAACGATTTGTCGCGCCTCTGTGTACACACCATGACCACCAAGCCCTGGTCGCTCGAAGAATGCATCGCGGGGTATACCGCCGCAAAAATCCCGGCCATCACGGTCTGGCGGCATCATATCGAGCCGATTGGCGCGAAAGAGGCCGGCAACATGCTACGGGATTCCGGACTGGAAGTGGTCAGCCTCTGTCGCGGCGGTTTTTTCCCGGCGACCAGTGGCCAGGCCCGGGAAGAAGCCCGTGCGGAGAACCGGCGGATCATCGACGAAGCCGCGGAAATCGGCGCGCCGCTAGTGGTGTTGGTCTGCGGGGCGGACCCGGAGATTGACCTGCCCACGGCCCGGCAGCACATCATTGACGGCATCCAAGCCATACTCCCCCATGCCAAGGCGGCCAACGTGAAGCTGGCGATTGAGCCGCTGCATCCCATGTACGCCGATTGCCGCTCGGCAGTGAACACGCTGGACCAGGCGAACAACATGGTCATGGCGCTGGGCAGTGAGTATGTGGGCGTCGCGATTGATGTTTACCACTGCTGGTGGGACCCCTACCTACGCGCCGAAATCGAGCGCGCCACCAACACCATCCTCGCCTTCCACGTCTGTGACTGGCGCACCCCCACCCGCGATCTACTCACGGATCGCGGCATGATGGGCGAGGGCTGCATCAACATCCCCGAGATCCGGGGCTGGGTGGAAAAGGCGGGCTTCAACGGCTACATCGAGGTAGAAATCTTCTCCGAGGAATTTTGGGCGCAGGATCAGGAAAAGCTCCTCTGGCGCATTAAAAACGCCTACTTGCGCCACGTGTAGGTTGTTATGTAGAGTCGCAAAGCTTGCTTTGCGCCCTTTGCGCATGCGCAAAGGGATCGGGCGGCAGTATAACCTCCTCCCCTTCGTGCATCCGCACGAAGGACGCGCACTAAAGTGCGCTACTCCACATCATACACAAAACGGAATGACGGGAATGTAAGCATCCTCCCTCAGCGCTGCATGGGATCGAAGCCCTGCACGTTGAAGCCGCCTTCCAGCAGAATCACCTCGGCATCCGGCATGCCATAGCTTTCCAGGCTCACGCTGCCGCCTCCAAAGAGCTGATGGGGCAAAGCATTGAAGATGTAGTAAACCTCATAGGAGCCGCTGTCCAGCCGCAGGGTCTGGCTACCGCCTGGGGAGAGCCGGACATTCTGGCCCTGGGTCCCGGAACGCACGCCAACCTCGACGGCCGAATTGGTGGGATTACTCAGTTGCAGGTTGTGAATGCCCCGCCGTAGGGAGCGCCGAAAGCCCGGAAGCTGGGCTTGTTCCTGTGGCTGCTGCTCCACATACGCTTCTTCGTAATAGGGCTCCTCATAGTATTCCTCTTCGACAAAGTCACCCTGTTCTTGCTGTTGCTGCTGCTGCTGCGCTTCCCAGTCTTCCCCGTCTTGTTGTTCTTGGTCCCCGTCCGCCTCGACTGGTACCGGGGTCTCTTCCACCGGGTCTTCTGTGTCCTCCTCCTGCTCCACGGCTTCGTCCACATCCTCGGCTTCGCCTTCCTCCGCCGCTTCCGGCTCGGCATCCCGCGTGGGCCGGGGTGCGGGCCGGGGTGCGGGCCGGGGACGCTGACGCGCCCCTACCTGCGGCAGGCCGTTGTCTTCCCCGTTCTCGGCTTCGGGCGTTTCCGCTTCCGCCGCTTCTTCTTCCGGTTCCGGGAGATGCAGGTTCGTCTTGCGGGTCAGGGCGTCGTCCTCAAAGCGCGCCATAAAGTTGGCGCCACGATCATCAGAAAAGCGGTACATCACCACTTCGTCGTTGTCGCCCGAGGTGGATATAACCGAACTCCCGACGCCGAGGATTTCCAACGCCTCGGCGTAAGCCATGCCTTCAAGCACACGATTGTACTTAGCCCGGGTTAACAGGCCTTCCTCGGGGTCCCCCTGCGGCTCGGCTTCCTCCTCCGACGGGGCATCCCCCGAAGCACTGTCCGCCGATGCCTCCGACGCTTCGGACGCCTCCTCCGCTTCCTCTTCTTCCACCGTACTGAAGGGATCGATAAATTCATCCTCCATCAAGGGGGGTGGCGGAGGAATCACAGCGGGCGTATCAGACTGCGCCGACTCATAACGGGCGGCGCGTGGCGACTCGGATTCTGCGATGTCGATGGGATCATCCGGGGGCGTGTAGGTATCGGGCTCCAACGCCGCGCCGGGGCCGTCATTCTCGTAAACACCGTAGATTTCATAAGCATTTTGCGCGGCATTAAGCGCGCCGGCGGACATGTCCTCGGCGCTATCGCCACAGCCCATCGCCAATAGCGGCAGGACCAACACACAGCCGAAGCCCACACTGCGCATCCACCAGGCGCGTACACATCCCGAGCGAAGCATCTTTATTCTCCCATCAGTTAAAGGCATCGGCCCTAGTATCCTACGTTTAGCTACGTCAGGGCAAGTCAATTGGGAGACAGCCTGCTGCATATCCAGGCGTTACAGAAATTGATTTATTTCAAGCCATTTGTTATCATAGAGAAACTTATGATTCAACTTTCAGGTATTTCCGCCGTGGACGCTCTCAGGTATTCCATACTCACCATCACGACAGATGGATTGTTTATCGACGAAAAAGTCGCGGTGAAGGCGATCCAGCCGGAACATGTCACCCCGATACCGATGGAATTCTTCGAAATTTCGGGGAATTTTACCCGGATGGACGAGGATTTCCTCTTCCACGGCCAGGTCCATGGGGTCTTTGATCACCCCTGTGATCGCTGCTTGGAAGCAGCCCACAGCACGATTGACGTAGAGGTATACTGGCACTTTGAAGAAGGTCCGGAATGGAACCCCTACGAGACGGCCACAGAGGAAGTTACCGACGATATCGAGTTAAGCGCACAAGCAATGGAGGCGCCCGGCGTCTGCACCTATCAGCACGGTATAATTGATCTTGCCCCGTATCTCTGGGAAGAACTGTGTTTTGCGATGCCCATGAAGTTTTTGTGCAGTGAGCACTGCAAGGGGCTGTGTCCGCAGTGCGGCATCAACCTGAACCAAGCAAATTGCCAATGCGCCCAGACCCAACAGCAATCAGACTACCAAACGCCAGCAGCCTTTGCCAAACTGGCGGATATGTTCCCGGATTTGCCGAAAGACAATTCCGACAACTGATAATTCCTGAACCCAAAAGCAATCAGCCTGAAAGATAGGAGTAGAACTGTGCCGGTACCCAAGAGAAGAACTGGAAAAACCAAGCGTAATATGCGTCGTTCCCATCACGCGCTCACAAGTCCCAGCCTGACGGAATGTCAAAGCTGTGGCGAACCCATTCTGCCCCACCGGGTCTGCCCGAAGTGCGGTCATTACAAAGATCGTCTGATCATCGAGAAAGACTAGCACCCGCAGGCTGCTATTCTTTTAATGACAATTGAATACAGCCATTGACCTGCCCCAATGACGGCGATAGGCTCATGCCTGGAGAATACGAACATGCGAATAGCCCTGGATGCCATGGGCTCCGACAACGCCCCGGACGTAGAAATCGAAGGCGCCGTTTTAGCCGCGATACAATCCACCACCCAGATCATTCTGGTTGGTGACGCGGCGCGCCTTCACACCGGGCTGGATTTGCACAAGCATTCTCCCGACAATATATCGGTGGTGCATGCCTCTGAAACCATCAACATGGACGAGCCTCCCGTCATGGCGGTGCGTCGCAAGAAAGACGCCTCCCTCAACGTCGCCATGCGCATGCTCAAGCACGACGAAGTGGACGCCGTTATCAGCGCCGGGAGTACTGGCGCCGTGATGGTCTGCGCCCGGACCATGCTGGGCTCCATCCGCGGTGTTTCCAGGCCGGCGCTCTGCCAGGTCTTGCCGACCCGCTCCGGGAAGGTCGTGTTGCTGGACTTGGGCGCCAATGTCGATTGCAGTGCGCGTCAGCTTTGTGAGTTTGCCGAAATGGGCGTGGCCTATTCCCGCTTTACCCTGGGCATCGACACGCCCCGCGTCGGTCTGTTGAATATCGGCGAGGAGGACCTGAAAGGCAGCCAGGTATCCCGGGAAGTACACCGCAACCTGAAGGCCGCTCTCCATGTGAATTTTGTGGGGAACATTGAACCACGGGCCATGTTCAACGGCGCTGCCGATGTCGTGGTCTGTGACGGCTTTGTCGGCAATCTGATGCTTAAAACCAGCGAAGCGGTTGCGGGACTGGTGGCTGGTTTGTTAAAGGATGAGCTGGAAAGTTCCACCAAAAACAAGCTGGCCGCGATGATCGCCCGCAAGTCCCTGCATGCGCTGAAGCAAAAAGTCGACCCCAACGAATCCCACGGGGCGCCGTTGCTTGGCATTGACGGGCATGTGGTGGTTCTGCATGGCTCTTCCACCCCCCAGGGCATCGCCAACGCCATCGCCGGGGTGCAACTGGCCTTCGAAAATGAATTGATCACGCATATCCGCGAAAATATTGTGTCACTGCGGCAGGTTGAACAAGCGGTCCAGGCCGATGAACTGCCCAAACTGGCAGAAAACCAATAATCATGTTGTTAAGTTACCTTTTTCCCGGTCAAGGCAGCCAGGCCCCGGGCATGGGCTTATCCTTCTATGAGTCCTCTCCGGAAGCCAGGGCCGTCTTCGATGCGGCAGCCGCCATTGCTCCGGACGGATTCCTGGACACGATCTTCAAAGGGGAAGCAGAAGCTGTCAACGACACCCGCATCGCCCAACCCGGCTTGCTTACCGTTTCCGTGGCCATCACCCGACACCTGGATTCCATTGGCCTCTCGCCAACCACTTGTGCTGGACATAGCCTGGGCGAGATCTCAGCGCTTGTCGCCGCCAAAGTCTGCGATTTTGAGTCGGCCCTGCACTTCACCCTGGAGCGCGCCCGCCTGATGAGTGAGGACGTCCCGCCCGGCGGCATGGCCGCTGTCATGAACTTCCCCCCGGATGAAATCGATGCCTGCCTGGAAGAACAGGTCTGGGTAGCCAATTATAATAGCCCGCAACAGACCATCATCAGCGGCGAATTGGAAGCCCTCAACGCCAGTATGGAACGTCTGAAAGCCGCCGGGGCCAAGCGCGTTATGCCGTTAAAGGTATCCGGTCCCTTCCATTCCGGATTCATGAAGCCGGCTGCGGAGACTTTCGCGAAGGTGCTCGCCGATGTCCCCTTTGCCCCCCCAAGCTGCACCTTTGTATCCTCGGTGACCGGCCAGGTAGAATCGGACCCGGAGCGCATCCGCGCCTTGCTGGCCGAACAACTCTACTCCCCCATCCGCTGGACGGATGTCATGACCACCATCGGCCCCGATGAAGCGCTGGAAGTCGGCCCGGGCGCTGTATTGAAAGGCCTGGCCCGTCGTACCGAAAACGCCCCACAGGTTCGCTGTGTAAATACTTTTGATGAAGCACAAGCGCTTACGGAGCATCACTAAACCAGAATTATTACAAGAAACTACCTTGTAAGTTTGTAGTATGAAGAAAATGCCCCTTTCAGGACAACGGAAGGGGCATTTTTTAATCGCCGCCATAGGCCGAGATGCCCTCAGATGGGACACCCCATTGCCCTATGTATAATGCCCATCGCAAGCGAAGCGGCGAAAATCACTAGCACAACCGATTCGGGAGGAAGCCCATTTATGGGACGCTTTACAGACAAAATCGTGATCGTTACCGGTGGAACACGCGGGATTGGCAAGGCCTGCGCCGAACTCTTCGCGCAGGAAGGCGCCCAGGTCGCCATTTGCGGGCGTGACGCGACGACGGCCGCGGAAGCCGCCCAGGCCATCGGACCCAATGTCAAAGGCTATGGCTGCGACATTTCGGATTCCGCAGCGGTAGACGCCTTCATCGGCGACGTCTCCAAAGACCTCGGCGCACCTTGGGCGCTCGTCAACAATGCCGGCATCACCCGCGACGGCCTGCTCATGCGTCTGAAAGACGAACAGTGGCACGAGGTTATTAAAACGAACCTCGACAGTATCTTCTATCTCTGCCGGGCTACCGCACGAGGCATGCTGAAACAGCGCCAGGGCCGCATCATCAACATGAGCTCCATCATCGGCATCCGCGGACAGGCCGGACAAAGCAACTACGCCGCCGCCAAGGCCGGCATCATCGGCTTCAGCAAGGCCTATGCCCAGGAAGTCGCTTCACGCAATATCACGGTCAATGTGATCGCGCCGGGCTTCATCGAGACCGACATGACAGCCGCCTTGGGTGAAAACGCCATGGAAAGCATCGTGGAGAAGGTGCCGATGAAGCGCGCCGGCCAGGCCATGGAAGTCGCCCATGCCGTGGCTTATCTGGCTTCGGAAGAAGCCGGCTACATCACCGGGACCGTGCTGAGCATCGACGGCGGTCTCGGCATCTGATAACACACCCTGCAATCAACGGAATCGCTGAATAAACCTGTTTTTGGGCATGGGGCCTCCCTTTATAGTAAAGGCCGGGGCGCCATGCCCGGTTGTTTATTTCACCATTGAGCCCAAATTGTAAGGCCCCATGTCGTCAGGACGGAAAATCATACTCATACCGGCCTGAAACCAACCAGAACAATGTCCTTCCGCCGTTCCCGCTATTGCGCCCAAGCGGAAGTCTGTGCTAGTCTATAAGCACATACCCAAGGTACTTTTTCACAAGCCCAAACCGTCCATTTCTTGCGAACTGATATCGGGGATGGGTGCGTGGTTCTAAACGTATCCTGCGGTTATGACTGCCAAACAACCTGAACCCAAGGTGGATTTTATTTCATAATTGCACCCTGCACACAGTCGCATCCAATATCTTCCAGGAACATCGTGGCCAAGGTAAAGACGAGTTTCATATGCCAGGAATGTGGCGCGATCGCAGCACGCTGGCACGGCAAATGCCCCGAGTGCGGCGCCTGGAATACCCTCCATGAAGAAGAATTGGCGCCGGAAGGCG
>SKJD01000441.1 GCA_007116095.1 Candidatus Hydrogenedentota bacterium | reverse complement strand
TCAATCGCTTCGGGGCCTTTGAAAGGCAACACTTTGTCTTCGGCCTGAAACTGATCACGTAGGGTGGGGTGCTCGTTCATGGGACTCCTCAGTAGGGTATCTGACGGCAACACCAGTGGTGCAGTCGGTTTATGGGTAGACTTGCTTTGCGTTACATTCTACTATACAGCGCCGGAGAGATGGGAGTTCGGGCAGCGGTGGTGGTGGCTATGCTATCATCCGGCGATACATGCGAACAGTTTCTATATCCTGCGCCTGCGTGGCGCAGTTTGGAGCGGAGATGTTGAAAAGACACACGAAACACACAGCAGACCATAGCCCCATCCGGGTGCTGCAATTGGCGGAAAGTCCCTATGTAGGCGGCATTACCTCGCATATTTTGTCAATCGCCCGGGCCTTTCGGGAGGACCCGCGGGTGTCGATCCGGGTGGCCTGCCTGGCCGGACGCCGCGAAGATGAGGCCCTGTTGACCCAGGCCGCCGCGCTAGATATACCCGTGACCGTGCTGCCGATGGCGCATACGCTGGACCCACGCATTCTGCCCCGCTTGCGCGCCTATGTGCGGAAAGAAGGCATCGACCTGATCCACACCCACAACTACCGGGCCACGCTGTTGGCCTGGTTGGCGGGGGGACGTCCGGTGCTGCCGACGGTCCATACGGCCATGTCCGCCACCGGAACACGCCTCGAGTTCTGGCAGGGACTAGAGCGGCAGGTGTTGCGGCGTATGCCGATGGTGCTGGCCGTGTCCGAGGCGACGCGGCGCTGGCTGCATGGGCAAGGCCTGTCGGAGGAAGCGATTCGGGTCTGTCACAATGCCTGCGATGTCGCGGAAGTCCCGGAAGCAGCCGTGGAAAAGCTGCGCCGACAGCATGGTATTCCACAGGAAACCGTGGTGGTCGCCTATATCGGACGTCTGGTGGAAGACAAAGGCCTGGAACAACTCCTGGAGGCGGCCCAGGGCCTGCCGGTGCATCTCATGCTGGTGGGAGACGGGCCAATCCGGGCAGCGCTCGAAGCACGCAGCCGGGGACTGAATTTGCAGGCGCATTTTGCGGGCAATGTGGCCGACCCGTCTGTGTATTATGCCCTGGCCGATGTCGTTTCGTTGCCGTCTCGGACGGAGGCCCTGCCAATGAGCCTGATCGAGGCTGCGGCGCGGGGCAAGGCCGTGGTGGCTTCCATGGTCGGCGGCATCCCCGAGGTGGTGCAAGAAGGTAAGACCGGGCTGCTGACGCCTTATGGGGACGCGCCCATGCTGCGAGAGGCCCTGGAGGAGCTGCTGGACACCGCTTTGCGCGAACGCATGGGGGAAGCGGCATGGCGGCGTTGGCAGGCGCAATTTACACCGAAGCACATGGCCGATTGCCTGGCTGCATGCTATGCGGCGCGTTTGGCTCAGTAACCGCGGGGGGGGATGGGGACCCCGCGCAGGTAGCGCTGGTAAGCCTGCATGCGTGCGACAATGAATATCCACTCCATATGCAAAGCCATCCAGAAGAGGTCGCCGGGGAAATGGCGCAGCACCCACACGGGCGCCACCAGGAAGCGCAACAGGGAATAGCCGACGTAGGGGAAAATCGCGCCGCCAAGCTTTTGCTGGATGAAGAGTCCCAGGGCGCCGGTTGCGCGCATACGGCGTTTGGCTGCCTCAATGTTGGACTGATAGCGGTGGGTAACCGGGACGCTGTCATCATAGGCGATAGAGACGTCCCGGGCGCGCAGGCGCAGACAGAACTCCCAATCCTCCGCCGCCTGCAACGATACATCAAGAAAGCCGCCGACTTCTTCGAAGGTGGCGCGGTCGATGAGAAAACTCATCATGGGCGCCGCACGTAAGGCTTCCCCCGGGCTGGGGGTGCTGATTTCGTTGCGTAGATGCAGGTAACGCTCCACGGGCGTCGCACTGGAGTAGGAGAGCACCGCGCCGGCCACCGGCTGCTTTTCTTTGCGCAGGTAAGCTGCGACCATCCCGCGAATCCAGTTCTCCGGAACAAGTACATCGTCGTCGGTGAAGAGGAACAGCGTTCCCGTAGCTTCGGTGGCGCCCCGGTTTCGGGCCGGCCCCGGCCCGGCATTTTCCTGATATACAGCGCGAAAACGGTTAGGGGCGTATGCGCTGTAGGTACTCAGGATTTCCCCGGTTTCGTCGGTGGAGCCGTCGTTGACGTAGATAATCTCATAGTCCGGGTAATCCTGGGCCAGCAGGGTGTCGATGTTGTCGCAGACCAGTATTCCGCGGTTATGGGTCGGAATAATTACACTGACCCGTGGTGTCGCAGCCTCCATGTGCCGGTATCCCCCCCCGACTTTATTCGCCGTATACCGTGACCAATACTGTGCGTTGCCGTGGTTTAATGTCGCACTCCATGTGGAAAATCTGCTGCCAGGTGCCCAGCACCAGCTCGCCTTCGCTCACAGGCACGGTGAGGGAAGGCCCCATCAGCGTGGCCTGCAAGTGCGAGTGGCCATTGCCGTCGTGCCAGGCTTTCTCGTGGTCGTAATGGGCTCCTGGGGGAAAGATGCGGTTCAGCTCCCGGGGGAGGTCTTCTTGCAGCCCGGGCTCAAACTCAATGGCTCCGACCGCCGCCGTACTGCCGACATTGAAAATATTGACCATGCCACGCTTCACGCCGGAGCGGCTGACAAGGTCCTGTATCTGACCGGTGATGTCCTGCATCTGGCCGGATTTGCTCGTGCTGAATGAGAGGGTGTCCTGATAGACCATGAATACAATTCCTTTTCACTTCGTGCGCGTCCCTGCCTGCGTCACCTGGGGACAGCAGACCTAATAAGGCCATAGTGTTCGACGCTTTCTCCCGGGTGATTTAATGAACGCATGATATACGCGACCGGATTATGGCGCCTTCATACGCTGCAGGGGCTGATGATATACTTAATAAGACGGTGAAGTCACGTTATCTATTCAAGGATTCACCGTTTCAGGCAATTTTTCAGGCCTTTTAGGCAACTACACATAGTATAGCAGCTTCTCTTCGAAAACGTCGGAGATTATGGTTCCTGACAGATATTTCTGATTCATGTGCTAAGCGCAACCGGAATTGCGGAAAGGAGTGCGAATCCTCATGACGATAACGCGTT
The DNA here is from genome assembly GCA_007116095.1 of Candidatus Hydrogenedentota bacterium. Lineage (GTDB taxonomy): Bacteria > Hydrogenedentota > Hydrogenedentia > Hydrogenedentales > SCBR16-9 > SCBR16-9. The sequence goes on along the minus strand of SKJD01000441.1, from coordinate 551 downwards.
TGAAAGACCTGCTTGAGGCGCACTGTATGGACGGCGCTCCCGAACTTACCGTGCAGGAGGATGAAGGCGCCGTGCGTTGTCTGGCTTGTGGACACCGCTGCCTGATTCGTCCTGGCCGCGCCGGCGTCTGCCGGGTCCGTTTTAACCAGGACGGCAAACTCCGCGCGCCCGCCGGATATGTCAGCGGCCTGCAGATTGACCCCATCGAAAAGAAACCTTTCTTCCATGCCTTCCCCGGCCAGGACGCGCTGTCCTTCGGCATGCTGGGCTGCGACCTGCATTGTTCCTACTGTCAGAACTGGGTCACCAGCCAGGCGCTGCGGGACGATGCGGCCGTTGCCCAACCCCGCTATGTTTCGCCGGAACAACTGGTTACCCTGGCCCGCGAACATGCGACGCCGGTGATGGTCAGCACCTACAACGAGCCGCTGATCACCGCGGACTGGGCGATGGAAATCTTCCGCCCAGCACGGGAGGCGGGGATCGTCTGCGGCTTTGTGAGCAACGGCAACACCACACCGGAAGTGCTGGACTACCTGCGGCCCTGCGTG
>SKJD01000310.1 GCA_007116095.1 Candidatus Hydrogenedentota bacterium | reverse complement strand
GACGGTTTCGAGGATTTTCCGGATGATGTCTTCACTGGTGGTGTTTTCCGCCTCGGCCTCGTAGGTCACCTTGACCCGGTGCCGCAAGATGTCCATGGCGACCTGTTTGACGTCGTTGGGAAAGACATTTCCTTCGCACTGGAGAAAGGCCAATGCCCGGGCGGCCTGTTGGAGGTAGATGGTGGCCCGTGGCGAGGCGCCGTATTCAATGAGGTGGTTGATTTTCAGCCCGAAGACTTCCGGATGGCGTGTTGCATGGACAATGTCCACGATGTAGTTCTTCGCCTTGTCGTCCACATAGACTTGGTTGACTACTTCCCGGGCTTCCAGAATTTCGTGACGGGTCACCACCGGAGACACGGTGCTCTTGTGCAGGATGTCAACCCGGTCCATTATCTCCCGCTCCTCCGCCCGGCTGGGATAGGTGATCTTGAGCTTGAGCATGAAGCGATCCACTTGCGCTTCCGGCAAGGGATAGGTGCCTTCCTGCTCGATGGGGTTCTGAGTCGCCAGCACCATGAAAGGGTCATCCAGCAGGAAGGTTTCATCGCCGATAGTTACCTGTCGCTCCTGCATGGACTCCAGCAAGGCACTCTGGACCTTGGCGGGAGCCCTGTTTATTTCATCTGCCAGGATGATGTTTCCAAATATCGGCCCTTTTTTGGTCGTAAACTCGCCGGTTTTTGGGTTGTACACCAACGTGCCGATAAGGTCCGCGGGCAGGAGGTCCGGGGTGAACTGAATGCGCTTGAAGCCGCACGAGATGGCTTGGGCCAAGGTGGTAACCGCCGTTGTCTTGGCCAACCCAGGCACACCCTCTATCAACACATGCCCGTTGGCCAGCAACGCCACCAGCAACCGATCAATCATGTATTGTTGACCGATGATCACCTTGCCGATCTCACTGCGCAAGCGGGTGACAAACTGGGCATGTCGCTCCACACTGCGCCGGACTTCTTCCACATTCGTAACCGTCGTCATTCCCGGGATTCCTCCTTCAATCGGGCTATTACACGTTCCACATCGCGCGTATCGCCGTTCAATTCATCTTCACTCGGACGCTTGCCCTGGTAGCCCACGGCCGATTCGGTATCGCGCAGGCGCGCAATCAAGGTCTTATCGGCCTCCGCATCGCCCACCCGCTCCACAATTCGAAGCAAGCGCTGGTACATCGGATACAGTTCCCCATCCAGTTTCAAACGCTGGACCTGGTGAAACTCCTGACGGGCCCATTGACGAGGCGTCAATACTTCCTCCGAAACAGGTTCGCCACGCCGCCACCAGAAGAACCATAGGCTGGCGAGCGCCAGGACCAGCACCCCAAGCACCGGCAAGCCAATAATCCAGGCGCTTACCGGTCGGTAAACGCTGAGGGGTATCGGGTCGCTGGATAAAGACGGCCAAAGTTCCGGAGAATCCGTATCTTCGGATAAAACACCGACTTCCGACACATCGGCTGCTGGGAAATAGAAGAAATCCAGAGCGGGCACGGTAAACTCACCTTCCACTTCCGGGGTAATCTCCAGATCAAAGCGCCACACATGCTGTGTGTCTTCCAACATCATTTCCAGCGCACCCGAAGCTGCCACACCCCAGTCCGGAGTGGGCAATTCAGGAGGCCGCACCAGGTAAAAGTCCTCTTCCTCTTCCCAGGTCATGACATATGTCACGGTGAAGGGCATGCCCACATAGACCTTCCCTTCCGGCCCGTGGGTATGCAGGGTCGGCAGCGCCGCCTCCCCTAAGGCCGTTGCGCCCAGGAGCAACCCAAAAAGCAAGCTGAGTACACGTATTTTTATGCAGCACAATTTGGTCATTTGCAGGTCTTCAGGGCAATAAATGCGCCAAGTTATCGCAATACGGGACAAAGCCTTGCCCCATAGGCACTTGCCTGCCTGAGCCGCCATGTTCACCCGCCTACCCATGCCTCAAATAAGGCGGCAGGCATCCCATTTGCACCGGATATCGGGTTTTAACCGACGTTTGCCAGCCCGGCTTGTCGCAGTCAGGAAATTCCATACGTCGCAATCAAAACCCGGACCGTTTCGCTCCTGGCCTTAATACGAAATATACAAAGAGCAAAGCTTCTGCGAATTTGACAATACAAAAGCTTTGCTGGTACATTTAATCAGTCGGATGGGATATATTACTGGAATTCATCGCAAGATGGATCTGTTTACTTGCATAGGCTGACCTGATGCATTACCGTATACCGTAGCGCTGAGCTTGTGTAACAAACCTACGTAACGAGCGTATTATTCATAGCGCACACCGTATGTTGCGCAGGAAACTAAGAACCGAAGTTACTTACTTCAGGTGGAGGAAAATACCATGATTTTTGGATTCGGCATGTCTTTCATTGAGTTTTTTAATATGTTCCTGGAAAAGCTCACCGCTGAAACCTCCGGGGTGTTGTACAACCGTACCTTCCGGTACATTGACAACTTGTTCTCCGGTATCTTTGGGATAGACTAAGCGAATAACACGATTTGGGCGCCACGTAAAGGCTGCCCTAGAATCAGACTTTAAGCTACCGTACACCGTGTCATGGCGTTTTGACTTGGCGCGGCAACTGCACAGCAACCACAAGAAATGGAACAATAACCCATAGCCACGTGCTACGTTCCAGGGAGGAAACACAACATGTTGGAATTCGGATTTTTTGAAATCATTGACTCGTTCATCAACGCCATCTGGTCCGGCTTCGCCGATGCGCTGGTACAATTCGTTCGCGGGACGGTCTTCGACTTCATCCACAATCTGGTGGGCCTGTAGGCCATACCCCTGATTGCGCCAATGGGTTGATTTCATGATTGTACTTCACCTGAGCAAATTGGTGTAATCCCCGACTGACGAAGAGCAGCATACGAACAAAAACCCCGGTTGCGGTTATCAACGCCGCCGACCGGGGTTTTTTCTTTTTCTGGCTATGGTTCCAGGACTCAGCCGCGGAAATACAGGTAGATACTCAGGATAATGCACAACACGACGACAGTGTGAATGACGTCCCACTTGTTCCAGCTTTCGCGGATATTGGTGCGCCCCTCGTCGTTGAGGGTCATAAAAGTAAGGTTTTCCACCTGCTCGGCCGAGGGCGGCGCCGAGAGCAGGCTGACGCCAATCAATGTGGCGCAGCAGAACAGGAACAGGTACACACAGAAGAGCAGAAAGTTAATCTCGCCATAGGCTGCAATTGTCTGCATGAATATCGACGCAGACTCCAGCGCTTCGGGGCCGGTAGAAGATGCATAGACCTGCGCGGCGAGCTTCGCAAGACCCAACACAAAGCCGGCAAGCAGGGTGGTGACGGCGCCCCTGGCATTGACGCGGCTCCAGAACACGCCAATAAAAAAGACCGCAGTCATCGGCGGCGCCAGGTAGGCCTGAACACTCTGGAGGTATTCATAAAGCGCGCTGGATACATGTTGCATCACGGGTATCCACAGGATGCCCAGCACCACGACGATCCCCGTGGCCAGACGCCCCACCCGCACCAGCTCTTTCTCCGGCGCTTCCGGGCGGATTTTCTTGTAGATGTCCACGGTGAAGATGGTGGAGCAGGAATTGAAGAGCGAAGAAAGTGAGCTCATCAGCGCCGCCAGCAGCCCCCCCACCACCAGGCCCCGCAACCCAATAGGCAACAACTGGCTCACCATCGCCG
>SKJD01000427.1 GCA_007116095.1 Candidatus Hydrogenedentota bacterium | reverse complement strand
GATTTTCCCGGCGTTTTCTACGAGGAACTCGAGCGTTTGTCCACGGAAGGGTGTGTCGCTTTCTTTTTCAACGGGGCGCTGGGCAACCAGTCGGCGGGCAACCCGGATAATCAGCAGGGCTGGCCGCGGATTCAGACCGTGGGCGAATTGCTGGCCTTGCAGGTGAAGGGCGCCTCCAATGATATCCTCTGCGGGGAAGCGGAATTGCATGTGGGCTATACCCGGGCGCGTCTGCCCAAGTCCCTGGCCCCAGGGCTTATGCCGGAAGATGTAATACTGCAAACACTGGAGATTGATGATCTGCTCCTGACTTTTTTTCCGGGGGAACCCACCGTGGAGGTGGGGATGGCCCTGCGGCAGCAGGCATTGGACAGAGGCTATGAACAGCAGCACGTGGTGGGCATGGCGAACGATGGCCTGTTGTACTTCGTGACCTGGGAACAGTACGCCCAGCCCAGCTACGAAAATGCGTTAAATTTTTATGGCCCACATATCGCCGAGTGGTTTTATGAGCAATTCGCGTACATGATGCGCAAACCACCGGCCGATGGGGAAACCCTTGCCTTGCCGGGGCTGCCCACGGAGCTTGCCGACAATAGCCATTATCTGCCGGAACACCACAGTATCCCCGGCGGAACCTATGTGAAGCTCGAGGGGGATGCCGATACGCGGGGCCAACAGAAAGGGCGGTTGCTGGGTGAATTGCTGAACGAGAAGGTCGCGGCCTATGTGGAACGCCCCATCACGGAGCAACGCCTTACCCCACAACGGGGATTCTGGGGCGTATTGCCGGGCTTTATCGATCCCATGCCGCTGGCCTTGCCGGCCCTCGCCATCAGTGTTCGCCCGCATTTACAGATGATTTCCACGGATTTACGTCGGGAGCTCGAAGGCGTCGCCCGTAGCGCCGACATGCATTTTGACAAGCTCTGGTTGCTGCAACATATCGGCCACCTGCCCCATGTCGATGACCGGGACGCCCTGTTTGCCCTGCCGTTCTGTACGATGGTCGCCGTGCTTGGAGACCGCGCCGAGGGCGCGCCGTTGCTCGTGGGGCGTAACCTGGACTGGGCCATGGAGGAAGCGCATTATGTGGTGGAGGTGGCGCCGGATACCGGACGCCGTTTTCTGCAAGTGGGCTTCGGCTGGAACAGTGGGGTAATGACCGGGATGAATGACGCCGGCCTCGTGGTTGCCCTGGAACGCTTGCCCCTCGATAAGTACGCCGTGGAAAACCAGGTCGCTCTGGAGCTGATCCTGCGGGATATCCTGACGACGCACAGCTCGGTTTCTGACGCGGTGGCGGCCTTGCAGGAACTGCCGCCCATTCCGGGCTACCAGATGCTCGTCGCGGGCTTTGACGAGGGGGAAGCCGCCGCGGTGGTCCTGTCCTATGGCGATCAGGCCGAGCTGCGGGAGCCGGAGGACAACCGCCTGCTGGGGGTGGACCCACGCCTTCCGGTGCTGGACGCAACGACCCGGGTGCGCTATGAACGCGCCGCCGCCCTGCTACAGGCCCGCTCCGCTTTTTCCGTGGATACACTCCAGGACCTGCTGCAAGATGCCGATTCCGCGCAACCGTCCGCGAATCGCATCTGGAATGACGAGACCCGCCACAGTGTCGTATTTGATCCCCAACGCCGCGCACTTCATGTCACCTTTCCGGATGAGAACGGCGAACGCGGCCCCTTTACCACCTTTTCGCTCCAGGGAGAGTAACCAGTGAGTGATTCGCTTCGAACATTGGGTAGTGCGGGACCGCGCTTCCGCAGACGTAGAAAACACTTGGGCGTAACGCTCGGCAAGCTCTTCCTCTACTTGGGGATTGCGCTGTTGCTATGGGCGTTTTGGGTGACCCGGGACAGCTACCGCATGGCCGACCTCATTCCGGGGGAGCAGGCCTACAACGTCTATGTACGCAATATCCTGGAAAAACGGGAGACCCTGCTGCGTTCCGAGGTCTGGAGTCTGCTGCCGCAGTCCGCGATGCTGGCAGACTTCTCCGAGCTGGATGCGGATGGACTTGGCGCGCCGGACTGGGTGCTGAACAATCTCTTGCATGATGTCTGCCAGCTCTCCGGGAACGACCTGGAATCCTTCAGTGATGTGCTTTTCGCCACCCGGATGAGCCGTATCGGGACCTTGCTCGAGCGGGTCTATGATCGCTTTTCTCCGGCGGAACGGGATTACGCCGGCGGGCTGAACATGCGCTATCTCCCCGGGGAAAATCTCTATTATGCGGTGCGGGGCCGAATCCTTCTGGTAAGCCGTTCCCGCGACACCCTCATCAAATCCCTTACCCTGCAACCGGAAACGGCGATGGGCGAGGCGGAGTTCCAGCGGGCCATTGAAGAGATGGGGGTGGAGGACATTCACGCCCATTTCCAATTGGAGACCGACACGCCGCTGGGCGCCTACCTGGAGAGTCTGCGTATTGCGCTCATGATCGAAGACGATTCCGCCTGGATGGGCTGTCGCCTGACCCTGAGCCCGGCGTTTCAGCAGCAGATGGCGCCTTTGCTGGAGGGCTTGCAACCGGCGCAATTGCACGAACCGCCCCCGGGAGCCATTACCGCCTCCCTCAATTTCAATCGGCCTGTCGATGCGCTCTGGACGGACCTGCACCGCGCATTCGCCGCCGAGGGGGAAGAGGGTGACGGTTTATCGGCCTGGATCGCGGGATGGCAGCAAGGCGTGGACGAGGAAGAAGAACTGCCCTTGAACCAGATGCTCTCCCTGGTCTTTGCCCAGGTGGCGCCGGAGTTCACCCTAACCTTGGTGGGCATCGATTCCAACGAGATGTTTCCCGTGCCCGAGTTCCTGCTGCTTGCAACACCCATTTCAGAGGCCATCGCCACCTTGTTGGCGGGCTTGCCCGAAGAAGCCGAGACCGTGAATCCCGCCACTTGGACCTCGACGCCCCGGAGATCGGCGCAGACCGGCCTGGTCTATGTCCCGATGATCGGCGGCCCGGCCATCGAGCCGGCCCTGGGCATCTGGCAGGATAAATTGCTCTTCAGCACCAGCCACCGCCTGGCCGGTGAATTCATGCTTCAGCAACTGGCGACACCAGCCCCTGTCAGCAGCCCGGCCAATATCTACCTGCAAATCAACCCGACGTTGCTGATGAATGATCTCTTTGATACCGGGCTGCTGTTGGCCGAGATAGGCGCCATCCGGGACCATACGGAAAGCAGCTACGAGGATTCCTGGGATCACTACCTGGACCAGGCCGACCAGGTCGAAGAAATTGCCGCATTGCTGGCCTACCTCAACGGCGAAGTACAGCTCGACATCAAGCTGAACATGGCGGTGGAGACGCCGTAGGCGGCAATGTTTCTCGACCGCTTTGCGGTCGGGGGCCTGGATGCCTGCCTTCGCAGGCATGACGGACTGGAGTAATGAAGCTTGCTTCGTTTAGCCGATCATGTGGAGTAGCGAACTTTAGTTCGCGCTTCGTGCGAAGCACGAAGGTGGTTCGGCACAATCGCCCAGTTTGCTAACAGGCCCGCCGTATTGCGACACACTATCCCCGTCATTCTTATGTGGAGTAGCGAACTTTAGTTCGCGCTTCGTGCGAAGCACGAAGGTGGTCCGGCACAATCGCCCAGTTTGCCAACACGCCCGCCGTATTGCGACACACCATTCCCGTCATTCTTATGTGGAG
>SKJD01000371.1 GCA_007116095.1 Candidatus Hydrogenedentota bacterium | reverse complement strand
CCTGGTTTTCTTTATGTTCGGACGGGCCATGGAAAATGACGGCGAGATGCCCCGCATCCCGGCATACTTGATTGCTGCATTGGGGCTGGCCGGCGTGTTATGGGCAGCCATCTTCGCCTGATTGAATCTTTGACTGTGTTGGCTATGGGCTATAGGGAATGGTGCCGGTTTCGTCGACCTCGTAGCCCCATTGGGCGATGAGTTCGTCGCCGTGCTGGAAGCGGTCCCCACGTTCATTGAGCATGTCCTGTAAGAGGGCGTCCATTCGATCCTGAACGTCCTTGGTCTCAGGGCGATTGACGAGGTTGTCCAGTTGATAGGGGTCCTGCTGAATATCGAATAGCAGCCAGGGGCCGTTGAGGTCACGTACGTAGCAGTATTGTTTGGTGCGCACACCCCGGTATTCGCGGCCGCCATTGCCACGATGCCATTCTCCGAAGGGGGCAGGGCACATCGTCAGGGCGGCGTCACTCTTGGGAACCTCGCCCCGTAAGAGTTCCGGCGCGAAATTGCGGCCTTCCACCGTCTCCGGCACATCAATACCGCAGAGCCCCAGCATCGTGGGCATCAGGTCGGGCGTGTGGATGAGCGTATTAATTTCACGTCCTTCCGTACCGAAGGCCGGGGGATAGTGCAGGAGCATGGGTACCATGATGGACTCTTCCCAGGGCTGCTGCTTCTTGAGCTGGCCGTGCGAGCCGAGCATGTCGCCGTGATCAGAGGTGAAGATGAAGATCGTGTTGTCAGCCAGGCCGTTTTCTTCCAGGCTTTCCAGCAACATGCCGACACAATCGTCCAGCGCCGTGCAGTGGGCATAGTATCCAGAGAGCACATCTCGGGCCGTGGTCTCAAAATCCGCCGGTACATTCGGCGGCAATTCTAGCGTCTCGGGATCATACAGGTCGCGGTACGCCTCGGGCGCGGTGTGGTAGGGGTCATGCGGTGGTCCCCAGGACAGCACCAGAAAGAAGGGCTTCTCACCGGAATGCTCGCGCATATAACGCTGTGCTTCGCGGGTTTGCGCGATGGCGTCGTAGCCGTCCCAGGTATAACGTTCCGGCGTATCGTCGTAGTAATGCGAATTGTTGTAGTCGTGCGTACACTCCAGCACCTTCCAGAATCCAAAGCCCTGGCGGCGTTCTCGTGGGATAAAGCTTGACCGGCCATGGCCGTCCAGGTGCCACTTGCCGATGTATGCCGTGTCGTAGCCGGCGGCGTTGAAGGCGTCGGCGATGGAGGGCACACGGTGGGGCAGGTGCAGGTCGTTCATGAAATGCCCGTGCGTCAGCCAGTATTGCCCGGTAATGAAGGAAGCGCGCCAGGGACAGCAGACCGGCATCCCAGCAACGGTGTTGGTGAAGTTCAGGCTGCGCGCCGCGAGTCGGTCCAGGTTTGGCGTTTTCACGTTGGGGTCGCCGGCATAGCCGAGCGCCTGCGCCCGCCATTGATCGGCAAATACAAAGACCATATTGGGTTGGGTTTTCATTCTTGTCCTCTCTTTGCTATCAGCAATATATGTCTTGCCAGGGCATGCATGCTGGGCGATATGGCCTGGGTGGAGCCCTTCCGAGATGCAGGTTTACGTACCCCGGTTAATTTCCCAAGACGTACCAGTCGTGTATAGTATAGGCATTGTGGCGCCTGCCACAAACGAAGCTGAAGCTGTACATGGCAACCTGTAGGGAGGGATGGAACACACCATGTCTGAAAATGCTGTTATTGTCATTACCGGCGCTTCCACCGGCATCGGCAAAGAACTTGCACACTGTTTTGCTGCTGATGGGCAGGCCCTATTGCTCACGGCGCGGAACCGGGAACGTCTGGAGGCCCTGGCCGAGTCATTGCGGAGTGAATATGGCCGGACCGTATATGTCTGCGCCTGCGACCTGGCCGTTCCGGAAGGGGTGGAGGAACTGTTGGGCTATATTGAGGAGAACGGGCTGGACGTCGATGTCCTGGTCAATAATGCCGGGTATGGCGTTTCCGGGGCCTTTGCGAGCTCCGGCTGGGAAGATGTCCAGGGGATGATGCAGTTGAACATGACTTCGCTCGTGGCGCTGAGTTATCGCCTGTTGCCCGGGATGCGCGCCCGGAAATCGGGCGGTATATTGAACGTCGCTTCCACCGCCGCTTTTCAGCCCGGGCCCAACTTCAATGTCTACTGCGCTACCAAGGCCTTCGTGCTCTCCTTTTCCGAGGCGCTGTACGAAGAGCTGCGTGGCAGCGGCGTCCGGGTGACGGCGCTGTGTCCGGGCGCGACGCTGACCGAGTTCCAGAAGCGGGCGAACTTGGAAAAGAGCCTGCTCTTTCAGCGTAGTTTCATCCCGATGGTGTCGGTCGAGGAAGTGGCCCGGCAGGGCTACCAGGCGTTTCATCGGGGCAAGCCCCTGGTCGTCACCGGTTGGATGAACCGAATCTCCGTATTCGCGGTGCGTCTCGTGCCGCGCGCCCTGGTGCGCAAGATAGCTGCACGGTTGATGCGGCACGAATGAGTGAGGGATTTTCGCCCCATTCTTTGAACGGCGCCAAAACGTAAATAATGCGCATGGGGATTTGTGGGGCTGCGCGTGGCTATGGTAGGATTCTCTGAAAACCCGTACTTGAATTATAGGATGACCATATAATGCATAAAGTTTTTGCGTATACATTGCTCTGCATGTTGATGCTTGTGCTCTTTGTCGGCTGTGGTGAAGAGGAGCCGGAAGTAGAAGAGCCTCCGCCGCCTCCGCCGCCTAGCGCCAATGAGATTCATCAGAATTTACGCTCCTCAATTGGCATTTTGTGGCGTGGTGGACTGACCCAGGAAGATTTGGACCAGATTCCACAACAGTTGTCCCAGGTGGTGGGCCAGTATCAGCATGAGATCAACGCCCCGGAAGCCATTGGACGGCTGGAACGCGATCTCACCGAGTTGATTCCCCAAGCCCGGGATGCGGAGCGCTGGGGCGTGGTAAAAGGCGCCATCGTCGCCTACAACGTCCTCAACCCCAATAGCGACCGCTACAATCGCCTCGAAGAACGCGCCGACATGTACCGCGAGCGCCCCCAAGTTGAAGTCACCGGCTTCATGGATGTGGATGGGGTTCTCTATACCTTCATGCGTGTTAGGGACCCGCTGAGCAACCGGGTCGAGAGCTACCGGGTGCGTGAAGGCGAGGAGTTCCACGAAACTGAAAAATACGGCATAACCCTGCGCCTGCTGCGTGTCATCGGCAACCAGCGCGCCGTTGAAATTGAATACATCCCGGTGCAGGAGCCGTGGGAAGTGCCCGGTCCGCGCAACTAAAAGCCGACCTGATATACAATAGTCGCCAAGTAACACCGGACCTCGCGTCCGGTGTTTTGGTATACTGACAACATCGTATGTAAGTACCTCGCATCTAGTGCGTAAACCACCAGAATATTGGAATTTGTCTGTGATTGATGCGTCGCTCAAAAAAACGTTTGTGTTTGGACTTGGTATGGCCTGGATTGTCGCCAGTAGCTGTATTCCCACTGAATTGCCCGGTACGCCCCAGGACGACGACGGGCTGTTGCTGGGGGCCGTGGAATCGCCTGCGCTGACGCACCCTGAGCCTGAACCTGTACCGCTACCTGAGCCAGCGCCGGAGCCTGCGCCAGAGCCGGAGCCTGCGCCTGCGCCTGCGCCTGAGCCAGCGCCGGAGCCTGCGCCAGAGCCGGAGCCT
>SKJD01000092.1 GCA_007116095.1 Candidatus Hydrogenedentota bacterium | reverse complement strand
GCACGCTCATGAACATCATGGGCGGGATCGACACGCCGACTTCGGGGGAGGTCTACTTCCAGGGGGGCAACTCAGCGCCTATTCCGATCAGCAACTCACCTACTACCGTCGCGAGCATATCGGCTTTGTCTTCCAGTTTTACAACCTCATGCCCAACCTCACGGCGGTGGAGAATGTGGAGATGGCGACAGAGATTGTGGCGAACCCCCATGATCCCCACGAGATGTTGCGGCTGGTGCATCTGGAGGAGCGCCGCGACCATTTTCCCTCCCAACTCTCGGGGGGCGAACAGCAGCGCGTGGCGATAGCGCGGGCCCTGGCGAAGCGGCCGGAGGTCCTGCTTTGCGACGAGCCCACCGGGGCGCTGGACCTGGCGACCGGCAAGCTGGTGCTGGAGGTGCTGAGTGAGGTCAACGCGGAGACCGGCGCCACAGTCGTGATCATCACCCACAATGCCTCCTCGCCCTCTACACTAATTTCTAGGAGGTCATTGTCTCAAGTTCGTTGGCAGAGAGGGAAAGACGCCAGGGTGCAAAGAGGTAATCATGTTGACGTATAGCTAATTGTAGTATTTATTTGGTTTCCTGTCTTTGTTTGAATAGCGTAGCGGCGGGTATCCCGGTCCCACGCATGGTTTGCGTTGTATTAGAACTATACTCAATATATTCGCGGGTGTTATAGTAGGGGTCTAGCCCGGGAGTGGGTTGAGATAGGGCCATTAGAATAGGAGCATTTATTCATGAAGTTGATCTTGCCTTTTATGATGTCCTGTGTGATTGGCGTGTTGGCTGGGGCGTCTGAAGATCCGTTTTTCTATACCCCGGAAGAGCGGCGTTGGGAGCCAGAGGTGGGCGCGGTCTACCTGCAAGAAAGCGGTCGCCAGGTCCTGACCGAAGCGCCGGTGACGGATGTCGCTGTGCGGGAATGGGCGGATGGCAGCTCAGTACTCTATTTTGTGAGCGACGGCGCCTTGTTTCGTCTGCTGGAAAACCACCCGGAGCGCGTCGCCGATGCGCCGGATGGCGTGCAGCACATCTTCAGTTTCGGCCACCGGGAGCCCGGAGCGCTGTGGTGTGTCGCCAATGGCGGGCTTTTTCGCTGGGGAATGGGCTGGCGGCATGTGGCCGAGGGTGATTTCATCGACCTGACCTGGCATCAGGGGGCGGTGCATGTCGCGACGACGAATGCGGTCTACCGCTATGACGCGGCTGGGGATCGGTTGGTCGACATCGAGCCCGAGGGCGGCTACCTGACCATGAACACCACCTACCATCTCGAAGATGGCAGCCAGGTGATGACCCACAACGAGCGTTTCGGTCCCCTGACCCACATTGCCTCGTATGGCGAGACCATGTATGGGCTGCGTCCCGGGAATCTGGTGCTTTTCGATGGCGAACACATCGACCCGACCACCCACGACTGGGGCGTGCTGCCGTCCAAGGTGACGCGCGACCTCCTGCCGCTGGGACACCACCTCTTCATCGCGACGGATCGCGGGGTGGGGGTGCTGCGGGGCATGTCCCTGACTACTTTGGACGGGCCGGCGGGGCTGCCCTACGAAGACACGACCTGCCTGGCCGAGGGCTTTGACGGAGAACTGTGGATCGGCAGCAGCCATGGCGCCATGCGTTGGCTGGGCGGAGAAGAATTCCACTACTTCCAGGGGCAGCGCTGGCTGCCGGATGATCAGGTCCATGCCATAGCTGCCGATACGGAGTCGGTCTACATTGCCACGGCGGGCGGCCTGGGCATCATCGATTACCGCCCCTACACCCTGCGCAAGAAGGCCGATTACTACGAGCAGCGCCTGGATGCCTGGGAGCACAAGCGCATGGGCTTTACCCACAAGCTGCACTGGAACGACGCCCTGGGCTACTGGACCCGGGAGATTTCTGATAACGACGGCGGCTTCACCGGGCATTATCTGGTGGCGATGAGCTATAAGTACGCTGTCACCGGCGATTCCGAGGCGCTGGAAGAAGCCAACAATACCTTTTTGGCCATTCGCTGGCTGGAGACGGTGACCCCGATGGAAGGCTTCCCGGCCCGCGCCATCTGGTCCGTCGGGGATGACACCGAGAAATCGACGCGGGGCTCGGGCGGTCTGCCCGCGCGCTGGAACCCGACGCCCGACGGCAATTTCGAATGGAAGGGCGATACCTCCAGTGACGAGGTCGGAGCGCATTTCTATGCCGTGGCGGTCTACCACGACCTGGCGGCCGAGGGCGTTTACAAGGAGATGGCGAAGGAGCACATTGACCGACTCGCCACGCATATCATTGAGAATGGCTGGAAGCTGATCAATATGGACGGCGAACTCACCCGCTGGGGACGCTGGAATCCGGAGTATCTCCTGCAACCCTATGGCTACTACGCCCGGGGGCTGAACGGGATGGAGGCCCAGTCCTACGCCATGACGGCCCTGGGGATTACCGGCGAGCAGCGCTTTCAGGAGGGCCTGGACCAGCTCCTCGAATGGGGCTACCACCACCACACCTTGCGCCAGAAAATAACCTTCCCGCCGAATTACATCACGCCCTGGGATGACCGCCTGGCCTTCCTGGCCTATTACCCGCTGCTGAAGTACAACGACGATCCCCACCTGCGCTCTATCTACCGGCGCAGCCTGGACCGAAGTTGGGAGATCAAGCGCATCGAGGAAAACGCTTGGTACAACCTGATGTATGGTATCCTTACGGGGAATGAGTACGAGCAGGAAGCTTCGATGCGGCACTTGCGGGAATGGCCGCTGGACCTGATTGAATACAGCTATCAGAATTCGCATCGCCATGACCTGCACGCCAAGCCGGGCTATACGCCCTATGCCGTCGGTCCCCGCACGGAATCGCCCCGGGCGCTGTCCCCGCGCAATGTCGGCCCGAAGAAATTGGACGCCAACTTCCTGCAACTGGATGGTGGTTCCGGTGGACGCGGAGCGGCCGAGCCCAATGCCTGGCTGGAGAGCTACTGGATGGCGCGCTATTACGGCCTGATCACGGCGCCCGACACCGAGGACCCCGCGTTGCTCCAATACACGGGCGGCTTTGAAGAAGAGCGTCTCCACCCGGGCGCGGCACCGTATGACGGTCCGGAGCGTCCGGAAATTGCGGAACTTCGCTGATCATGTCAGGATAAATCGCCTGTCCAGCGTTTATAGTCGTTAGCAACATCGGCATGGTCGAAACTTTATTGTCGGCCATGCCGGTTTTGTGGGTATATGTATTGGTTTATGGGTGTTGATGTCGGACTTGTGTTTGGGGTTTTGGACATCGAAAGCTCCGTCCTGTTTCCGGGAATCGATGATTGTATTGGAATCGCCGGGCCGATTTGATATAATCCGGATTCTGACCACGTGTCACTTCCAGACGGCTTTCCGCGCCGCATTGCCGGGCGCAATCCATAAGCCACCTCAGTACGTTTACGTCCTTCATTTTGAAACGTTGAAAGGTATATTTGTGTTCGGATTTCTCCGCCATCTGCCAGGCCTGTTCTCCCATGACATGGCCATCGATCTGGGTACGGCAAATACCCTGGTGTATGTAAAAGGCCAGGGCATTGTCCTGAGCGAACCCTCCGTGGTGGCCATCAACAAGGACAACAACAACGAGGTTCGGGCGGTTGGTATCGAAGCCAAGAACATGATTGGTCGTACTCCCGGCAACATTGTGGCGATTCGCCCGATGAAGGACGGTGTGATAGCCGATTTTGATG
>SKJD01000041.1 GCA_007116095.1 Candidatus Hydrogenedentota bacterium | reverse complement strand
TATTCATCCGTGACCGCTCCGCGGTCGGGCGGTTGTATGTCCGTGGGTAATGAACGAGCAAAAGGATTTATCACGCTTTTGAAGGCTTTGATTTATAGTTATGTTATTAATACACAACTGGAAAACACTTAATCAACAGACCCCTACGAAGGAATGACGATTTGGGGATTCTCAGGAGTTTAATTGATAAAAATCACAGATTTTTTACACCAATAGTCTTTCTCGCTCCACTGAATGGGAAAAACGATTTGAAAATGCCTGATAATGTATTGACCCTGGCGGTAATATCAGAACTACACCCTATAGAATCCGAACTGGACCCTGAAAAAGGAAACGTATGGCATCATATGAGC
Organism: Candidatus Hydrogenedentota bacterium; assembly: GCA_007116095.1. Taxonomy (GTDB): domain Bacteria; phylum Hydrogenedentota; class Hydrogenedentia; order Hydrogenedentales; family SCBR16-9; genus SCBR16-9. Next base: position 3,365 of record SKJD01000041.1, on the reverse strand, counting down.
CCGGCGCCATGCCGGAAAAAATTGGTCGCTATGAGATAGTCCGCGAGCTGGGACGCGGGGCCATGGGGATTGTCTATGAAGGCCTGGACCCGGTGCTGGGCCGGCGGGTCGCCATCAAGACCGCCCGCCGGGATGTGATGGAAGCGAGCGGCATGGCGGACGAGATGATGGAGCGCTTTTTGCGCGAGGCGCGGGCCGCGGGGAACCTGAACCACCCGAACATCATCACTATCCACGACGCAGGGGAGGAAGCGGGCCTGGCCTACATGGCGATGGAATACCTGGAAGGCGGGGATTTGAGCGACGTGCTGCGGAAGAAGCGGCGTCTGTCGGTGGAAGAGGTGGTGGACATCGGCGTGGCGCTCTGCGAGGCCCTGGCCGAGGCGCACCGTGCGGGGATCGTGCACCGCGACATCAAGCCCGCCAATATCCTGACCCCGCCGAAGTCAGAGGGTGGCTTTGGCATCAAGCTGGCCGACTTTGGCATCGCCCACATGGCGGACTCCCAGTTGACCCAGGAAGGGCAGCTCATTGGCACGCCCCACTACATGAGCCCGGAGCAGTTTGCGGGGCAACACATTGACGGGCGCTCGGACCTCTTCTCGGTCGGGGCGATTCTCTATGAAATGCTGACCGGGGAGAAGCCTTTCGGCGGCGAGGCGCTCAGCACCGTCATGCACCAGGTCATGAAGTCCGATCCGATTCCCCCAAAAGACCTCAATCTCTACGTGAGCGACGCCCTGAATCAGGTGATCCTCAAGGCGATGGCCAAGCGTCCGGATGAACGTTACCTCGATGCGGCCTGTATGGCGGTGGTGCTGCGGGAGAGCCAGAAAGCGCATCCCGATCCCCGCGTGCTGGAAGGTGGTGATTGCGGCGAGGTCGATACTGTCCTGCTAACAGAAGATTTGGAGGCGACCATCCCTGCGGGGCAACTGCCTTCGGATACCGCCTGGCAATCTCAGGAAACGCTCCGCTTGCATAACAGCGACCCGGACGGCGAAAACAGTCTAAATTTAGCCGAAAACGACGGAGGGCCGCCAAAAACGACAAGAGCCGACAAAAAGGCTGCCGCCGTTGTTGCATTGGTTTTTTTTGTGTTTATGGCCGTGCTTTTCTCGATTTTGCTTCGTGGCGATGATGAAGAAGCTGATATGGCGGAGCTTGCGTCCACTGGGGATGCAATTGCTCTGGAAAATGAGGGTATCGACTCGGATACGCCTTTATATACACGTCTACGCGCAAGTGTCTTTGTCACCACCACCCAGGCTGTTTATGATGAGTATCTCGACGGTTTGGTGGAGGAAGCGGATATTCAGGCGCATCTTGTGCCGCCGCAGCATCTGGATTTGACGGTTGCGTTGCGGCTATATGGAGCGGACGGCGAGCTGGTGCAGGACATAGCGGATTACGCCAGTGGACAGGTGCTTTCGCTGGATTCACCGCAGTCCAGCCTGGAGATTGAAGCCCGGCACGACGGTATGGCGGCGTATGTGCCGATTTTTGCCGGTTCCGCCACGCGCCCGGATCAGGTGCTGAGTGTGGGCAGCGTTATCCTGCCCCCTGCTTCAGATTCGACGGACTCGATGTAATAGCGTGTCGAGATGCCGCCATGCAGCAGAGGTCGGCGTTGCTTTCTATAAAGGGCGTCATATCGGGTATAATCATCGTAGTTCCTAGATTTACGTATTAAACGAATTTCAGTCCGAGGGAGTGCTTGGAATCCATGAATATAGGTAAATTAAAATTCCTGTCGTCGTATGCCGCAAAGCGACTGGACGTCTTTATGTTGTTGTGGGCAGTGATGCTGTGCGCCGCGTTGACTGTACTGTATCCACCCGCGCAGGTGGTCCATGCCGATTTCGAGAAGAATGCGCCTAGTCCGGTGATTGTCGCCGAGGACATCTACGGGAATCCGGTGAGTACGGAGGAAATCCTGAACCGGGACCGCAAGCTGGTCATTCTTTTCTTCTTCTCGCTCGACACCAGTGAAGAGCTGGCGCTGCGCCTGGACCACATGAACAAGAGTCTGGGCGGGGTAGAGCTGGAGATTGTGGCGTTGGGCCTGCGGGAGGACGCCGACGCCTTGAAAGACTTCGCGGAAACGATTGGCATCGACTACTACCTCATCAGCCGGGAACTCCTCGAGGACGCCGCGTGGCGAGGGCAGGTGGATGTCTTGCCGACCACGCTTTTTGTCATCCCGAAGGAAGGGATTATCGAGCGGGTCCTGCGTGGGGATCAGCCCCGGCACCGGAATATCCTGGCCCAGGTCGCGGAGAATTTCTATCAGCAGCGCATCAACGACGCGGCCTTGCAGGTGGCGGATCAGGCGCTGGAAGCGGGGGAAGACCCCCGGGAGGCCCGGGAAATCCGGGGCTATATCCTGGCGTCGGAGGGCCTGCTGGACGAAGCGGAAGCGGAGTTCGGAGCCATTGACGCGCAGGGCGGCCTGTCTCAAGTGGCCTATGAACGTGGCGATTTTGAGCGTGTGCTCAGTATCGCCGGGGAAAGCGACGACGCCTACGCCCAGACCATGAAAGGCCAGGCGCTGTTGCGCCTTGGTGACCTGGAAGAGGCGGGGCGGACCCTGGAGACGGCGCGGCGTAGCGCACAGCCATCAGAACGTGACTGGCAGCGATCGGAGCTGGAGAATACCCGGGGCCGCGTGACCCATGAGTCGGGCGATGTCGAAGCCGCCACGGAAACCTACCGGCAGGCGGTGGCCCTGGACCCGTACAACGTGAAGGCGCTCAGCAACGAGGGTGCGGCGTTGCAGGAACAGGGGCGCCTGGAAGAGGCCGAGGCCGTATTACAGCGCGCCGGCGGCATTCGTGAGGATGAAATGGTCGTGGCCCTTTTGCAGCAGGTGCGGCAGCAGCTCCAGGAGGCCAATGACGTCGAGCGCCGCCAACTCATACAGACTCAGATCAGTGAGCTGGGAGAACGCTATGCCGCCCTGCGGGAATCGGGTGCGGCGGAGGCCCGGGATGACTGGAGCAGCCGTCCGCTGGTGATGGCCTTGCTGCCGGGAAACCGGGGTTCGGTCTACTTTGAACGGGCCGGGGTGGACGTTGTGTTACAACGCAGTCTCGAACAGCATTTACAGCAGGATGCGGGCATCCAGGTGGTCGAGCGCGGCATGCTGGACCTGCTCTTGCAGGAACTGAACCTCGGCAGCTCGGAACTGGCCAACCCGGACACCCAGCGGCGCCTGGGCCAGGTGCTCTCCGCCGGGATGCTCGGCTTCCTGGAATATTCCCGGATAGGCGGCGAGGCGGCGGTGTTGGTGCGCGTCGTGGACACCGAGAGCACCGCCATCCTCTGGCAGCAGTCCCTGCCCTTTGACGAACGGCGCCCCCTGG
>SKJD01000263.1 GCA_007116095.1 Candidatus Hydrogenedentota bacterium | reverse complement strand
GGCCTCGACAACTTAATCCTGAATCTGCGCAAGCTCTTCGGGTTGACCTTTGTCATCGTCACTCATGAACTGGATTCCATCCGGATCATCGCGGATCGCATCCTGATGCTCGATTTGGGCAAGGTAATATTCTGTGGCACGCTGGAAGAGGCGGAAAACTCCAACATTGATCGGGTACAACAATTCTTTGAGCGACGTCCGGACGAATTCATCTCACAACGTAACGTGCAGGTATAGACAACCACATTCAAAGCCCAACAGCTCCACCAAACCGCACCTGACATATATGTAATAATCGAAGTTATCTCATAGTACCGTGCGCAAGCCGCTGTGTGTAAAGGAAAGTCTAACGTGGCAACACCCAAACAGAAAACAAAAGTCGGCGTCTTCCTGGTGGTATGTTTCGCCATCATGGTCGCCGGTATCACGGTCATCTCCGGGTATTATGAGGATCCCGGCGATGAATACTGGCTGGAATTCGAGGAGTCCATTCTGGGCCTGAATGAAGGCGGCATGGTCGAATACCTCGGGGTGCCAGTAGGCCGGGTACGGAATATATATGTAACTTCCGGGCAGAAAGCGCATGTTAACCTGGCCATTGATCCGGAAATAGTCACTTTACATGAAGGCGTGGAAGGTCAATTGGTGCTGTACAGCTTCGCAGCGGGCACCATGGCCATTTCTCTCAGTGGCGGCGCGCCGGATTCGCCCCCGCTTCCCCCCGGGAGCCAGATACCTTCAAAAACTTCCACCATCACCGCCATCAGTACCCAAGTAGAGGCCATCATGGAAGACATGGCCATTGTGGTGGGCTCCATCAAGGAAGGCTTTGAAGGACTGGAAGGCGGCGAACTGACGAATCTCATTGATCACGCCAACCAACTGCTCAGCGAAAGCCGTCACATGATTACGGATGGACGCACCCTGATTAACAATATCAACCACACCATTGAAGAGGTGCAGGGCGACATTACGGCTTTCACCAACATCAGCGAAGATGTCAGAGCCATCGCCGTGGATGTGCAGGCGCTTATCACCACCACCACGGAAAAAATTGGCCAATTCGATATTGGCCAGACCGAGCAAAACGCCCAGGAGCTGATGCAAAGCATTAATCAGCTCACCCAAAGGCTCAACCAGACGGTTGAAAACCTAGACGACATGTCGCACAATGTGCTGCATGAAGTGGATAACGTAGAATATACGCTGCGTAACTCTCTACAGGAACTGAATGAAGTCTTCGGTAGCATGCGTATCCTGGTGGAAGAATTGCGTACGGATCCCGCATCCATCATCCGCGGACGCGGCACTATTAGAGAAAGTCAATAAGTATGCGTAGAATTGCTATTCTGATCTATAGTCCCTTGGCGCTCATGCTCCTGCTTACCGGCTGCATGACCACCCGAACCGTAGAGCCTCTGGCCTACTATACCCTCAACCCGCAGATTTCCGTGGAGCCGGGGCAGGAAACATCGGCGACCCTGGGGATTCGCCCCCTAATGTCGGCCCGCCCCTATAACCTGGCCATGGCCTTTCAACGGGACGATCATGTGCTGTCTTACCGGGCTTATGACCAATGGGCTGAACAGCCCAGCGCAGTGCTCACCCGCGCCATACGGGATAGCCTGCTCGCATCCAACCGTTTTGCGGATGTCGGCCTGGCCACGGAAATGTCCCGACCGGACTACCTGCTCACCGGCGAGGTGCTCAAGTTCCACGAACAAATCAGCGCCGATCAGAACACAGCGGAACTGGCGGTCCGTATAGAAATCAGAAAAGCGCGGGATGTGGAGTTACTGCTCGCCGAAACCTTTCAGCGCATAGTCCCCATCAGCGCCTCTACAGGCGATGCCACTGCCTACAATACGCGGGAGGCTTTCGCAGTAGCCATGAATAGCGCCATAGAAGAATTGGCGGTGGAACTGGGCGCCCGTATCGCAGAATTAACGATAGAAGTTGACTAAGCAGAACAGCGCAATCTGCTTGAGATAAAGCAACCCCGGGGCAGGCCTTGATCAGTACGTCAAGCCAGCCCCGGTTTTTATATGCATTGCGTATTCGCGTGCATTGGCGTGTTTTCGCGGTTCCTGAGTATCGGGCTATTTGATCCGTGAATAAACGCGAATAATTTTATCAAAAACTTTTAACATTGGGGCTTGCCGGTTTCGATAACCCAAACAAACCACCCTTGATCGCCTCCGTGTCACAACGCCAGCACTACGTCCTCATTTTTCCCAGAAGGTCTCCAGATTAACCCGGCTGCGGTCTTCATCTCGCAACTGCTCAAAGGGACGCAGTCCATCCTCCGGATGCAACAGTGCATCGTCCACGGCAAGGGTCTGATCCACGGAAAGCGGCAGAAAACGGCCATCGCTTTGGGCGAATATTTTCCCTTCGGCATTCACGATCCTGCCCCGGGCATGCACCATGCGCCGATGCGAGCGCAGCACCTCCGCTTCCACGGTCAACGAATCGTCCACCGGCACCCGGTTGATATAGCGCACCGTCATCTCGCCGGTCAGGCACATCCGGCCAATGGAAAGCGCAGCCGCCCAACCCATGCACTCATCCAGCGCCGCCGCCACGACCCCGCCATGCACTGCCCCGGGGTAACCGCAATGTTCTTGGCGCACGGTCAACGGCATTTTGACAAGATCGTCTTCCACATAAAAACGGCTTTGTAAACCCGCCGGATTCTCCTCGCCACACACAAAGCATTCCCTGGAATTGGGCAGATAGCGTTTATCCTGCTCACACACAACTACAACTCCTATTAAAAAAATCAAAAATGGAAATCTGTTTCGTCCGCAGCTCAAGCAAGGGCTTCGTTCAGAAGATTCGGGGGACGTTTGCCTTGCAGCGCGGCTTCAATATTATTCATAACAGCGCCAGCCATGCGATCACGGGTATCCTGGGTCGCGCTGCCGAGTTGTGGGATGAGGAAGGCGTTCTCCAGTTCCAGCAAGCCGGGATGGATTTTGGGCTCCTCCTCGTACACGTCCAAGCCGGCGGCGAAGATTCTGCGCGACTGCAACGCCTCCACCAGGGCCGCTTCGTCAATGACCGGTCCCCGGGCAGTGTTTACAATAACCGCGTTTTTGCGCATCTGGGCAAACTCTTCCGGACCAAAGGCATGCCGGGTGTCCGGGGTCAGGGGGCAATGCAACGAAATAAAGTCGGAGTCGCGCAGCAGGGTCGCCTTGTCCACATAGTGCAAGCCCAGGGCGTTTTCCTCGGCCTCCGGCAAGCGATCGCGCTTATGGTAGATCACCCGCATCTTGAAGGCCTGAGCGCGTCGCGCCACCGCCGCGCCGATACGTCCATACCCGAATATACCGAGCGTCTTCCCCCAGACGTCCACCCCCAGCAACAACGCCGGAGAAAATTGCCGCCATTGCCCTGAACGCAGATATCGTTCCGCCTCACCAAGACGCCGCCCCGCCGCCATGAGCAGGGCCCAGGCCGTATCGGCGGTAGTTTCCGTGAGGACATCCGGGGTATTGGTAAGATAGACGCCGTGTCGGGTAGCGGCCTCCAGGTCCATGTTGTCAAAGCCCACCGCAAAATTGGATACGACCCGTAGTTGTGGACCAACGGCCTCAAAAAATTCCGCATCCACCGTATCTGTCATCATACTCATGACCGCGTCACAGCCCCGGATGTTTTCCAGAAGCTGCTCCCGGGGCAAGCGCTCGTCCTTCGGGTTAAAGGAAAAATCATGG
>SKJD01000161.1 GCA_007116095.1 Candidatus Hydrogenedentota bacterium | reverse complement strand
ATTTTCGACGCCACCTACGACACCTACCGGGGCGTGATTATCTACCTGCGTGTGGTGGACGGTCGGCTTCGCAAGGGACAGAAGGTGATCATGATGAAATCCGGCGGCAAGTATGAAGTCGCCGAGATCGGGGCCTTCAACCCGGCGCAGGTGCCGATGGACACGCTGGACACCGGCGAGGTCGGCTATCTTATCAGCAACATCAAGACTTTGCAGGACGTCAAGGTGGGGGATACGGTCACCGACGTAAACAACCCGGCGCAAAAAGCGCTGCCTGGCTACAAGGAAGTGACGCCGGTGGTCTTCTGCGGGATGTTCCCGGCGATTGCCAACGACTTCAACGATCTCCGTGACGCCTTGGAGAAACTGCAAATCAACGACTCCTCCTTTGAGTACCACGCAGACAGTTCCGATGCGCTGGGGCTGGGCTTCCGCCTCGGTTTCCTGGGCTTGCTGCACATGGAGATCATTCAGGAGCGCCTCGAACGGGAGTTCAACCTGACCCTCGTCACCACGATGCCCAACGTGGCTTATCGGGTGACCCGGACCGACGGCGAAATCATTACCCTGGAGAAGGCCTCGCAGATGCCGCCAAGTACGGAGGTGGAGGTTTGTGAGGAGCCCTACATCGAGGCGGACATCCTCTGCCCGATGGAGTACCTGAGCGCCGTCATTGAGCTCTGCAAGCGTAAGCGCGGCATCCATGTGCGGGTGGACTACATCGACGCCAAGCGCTGCATGGCCGTCTACCAGATGCCGCTGTCGGAAATTGTGATTGACTTCTACGACAAGTTGAAGACGGTGTCCCGGGGCTACAGCTCGCTGGAATACCGCCTCATCGGCTATCGTTCTGGCCACCTGGTCCGGCTGGACATCTTGCTCAACGGCGAAATCGTGGACGCGCTGTCGACGATTGTCCACCGCGATCACGCCGTGCAGGTCGGGCGCGCCCTGGCCGCCAAGCTGCGCACGTTGATTCCCCGCCAGCAGTATGAAGTCGCCATCCAGGCCGCCATCGGCCAGAAGATTATTGTGCGCGAGACCATCAAGGCATTGCGGAAGAACGTGACCGCCAAATGCTACGGCGGCGACATCACCCGGAAGCGCAAACTCCTGGAGAAGCAGAAAGAGGGCAAGAAACGGATGCGTCAGGTCGGTACGGTGGAAGTACCGCAGGAGGCCTTCATGGCCCTGCTGCGGGTGAGTGAAGATTCGGATCGCTAGTGACTGAGCAAGCACATACGCCAAAAGGAACACAGGCAGCTCCGGAGGAGGCAACGGACCGTCAGCCGCGACGCCCCCGAGGCTTTTTCAAGAGCCAGGCCTGGGACTGGATTCGGATCATCCTGATCATCCTCTTCATCAAGGGCTGTCTGGTGGATCAATACACCATTCCCTCGGGCTCGATGGAACCGACCCTGCAAGGCGACCCGAATTTTTTGAAGGGCGATCGGGTGTTGGTCAACAAATGGCTCTATGGGCCGCGTATACCCTTCACCACCACCCGGCTCTGGGAATGGGCGCATCCGGATCGCTGGGATATCGTGGTCTTCAAGGCGGCGGCAGGGCAGAGCGAGCACGCCACCCTGGTGAAACGGGTGGTGGGTCTGCCGGGAGAGCGTGTGGAGTTGCAGAATGGCCGTCCGGTAGTCAATGGCCAGCGCCTGGAGCCGCCGGTAGACCTGCGCGAGGATGTGTATTATTACAACATGCAGGACCTCCTCTGGGAAGCGCAGCATGCGCAGTCAATGCAAAAGCGGGGCTATTTCGTCGCGCTCCTCGAACAATACCCCTATCGTTATGGCGTAATCGACGCGCCGGAATTCCTGGAGATTCCGGAGGACCACTCCTTCATGCTGGGCGACAACAGCCTCAACAGCATCGATGGCCGTCATTACGGCTGGGTCCATCGCGATCAAATGCTGGGGCCGGTCTTCGCCATCTGGTGGCCCTGGAGTCACCGGCGGGATTTCTCCGGCTTTACCCAGACCTGGTGGGGGCAGGGCCTGCTCTATGGTCTGCCGCTCATGCTCGTGCTGTGGGAAGTCTACGGCTACATGCGGGAACGACGACGACGCAAGCAAATGCAGTCAAACGCCTGGGATGCGGCCCCGCCGAAGCACTGAGCCGGACGACCCAATGTAGCGCGTAAACAACGCCAAGCCAAAATCTTCCAGAACAACCTCAGGACACGAACTATGAAATTATTTCTATCCTACGGCCTGAAGATCGGGCTGGTGCTGCTGGCGTTTTTATATATCTTCTATCCCGAATGGCTTGGTCTGGAGCAGTCGATATTCGGGGACATCCGTCCCGGCGATGTCGCGGGCGTGGTGCAGAACGCCGTGAGTGAGCGTCCGGTCATGACTGCGTTTTGGCTCGTCTTCGCCACGCTGATCAAAATCGCCGGCGTCTTTTCCAATATCTTCCGCTGGAAGCTCTTGCTCAAGGGCCAGGGCGTCTTCCTGCCATTCTGGTATATGACCTACCTCTGGTTCACCGGCCGCGCCGTAGGACTCTTTCTCCCCGGCACCCTGGGACTAGACGGCTACCGCCTGGTCGAGTCCGCCCGCTACACCGGCGAGTGGGTCAAGTGTACGACGGTGGTCGGCATTGAGAAAATCCTGGGTATTGCCGCCCTCACCTTGCTGGTCTTCCTGACTTTCCCCTTTGGCCTCAAGTTATTTAATATCAACCTCGCGCTGTTGGGCGTCATCCTGCTGATACTGCTCGGCATCATCCTCTGCGCCCTGCTGCTCCTGTTGAATCCCCGCATCATCCGCGTACTGGTCGCCATTGTGCCGCTACCCGCGCGCATCGCCACCATCGCCAACCGCCTGGGCCACGCCGTCACCGCCTACAGCGGCTCGCGCAGCGTCCTGATGTTGGCGCTGTTCCTCGGCTTCCTCGGCCATGTCGCCACGGTGCTCAGCTTCTTCGGCACGATGATGGCCCTGCGCGCCCCGAACGCGGATATCCTGGACATCTTCTTTATAAGCCCATTGATCATCTACGCCTCGGTTATCACACCCACCATCTCCGGTCTCGGGGTGCGTGAACTGATCGGCGGCGGCCTGCTTGGCCATGTCACCGGCTTCGACATGTCGGTGGCGGTCTTTCATCTCGGGCTGTGGACGCAGGAGGTTGTGCCCTTCCTGATCAGCATTCCGTTGCTGGTCCTGGGGGGCCGTCCGAGCCGGGCGCGCCTGGCCGCCGAGGCCCGAGAACTACAGGAAAAATCCGGCGCCATCCGACCGGAGGAGGAACCCATGCTGGACCCGAAAGACATTCGACGTTATCGCAGCGACATTCTGCGCACCCTGGGGACTGCCACCCTCGGCGGCTTCCTTGCCGGCGCCCTGCTTGGCTTACTGGAGTCCTTCTGGGTGCTCCGATTTGCCTCGGGCTTTGAAGAATTCGGTATCTTCTTCTGGGGGGCGCTGGTCTATGGCATCGTCTCCGCCGGGGTCGGCCTGGGCGTTGGCGGCGGCATCCTCTTCCTGAACCTGCTCTTTAACCGCTTTGTCGCCTGGCCACTGAACACGGCCCTGGGTTATGCCGGCGCCTTCTTCTGCGGGAGCCTGGTCTTTGGCATGTTCCGCTACCAGCGGGATGTCCTGCTGGAGCACGCGCCCACCCTGGGGCAACGCCTGATGGTGCTTTGCGCCGTTGGCGGCCTGACCCTGATCACGGCGGGCCTGCTCTATCTGACGCTTCGGGCCTAT
>SKJD01000112.1 GCA_007116095.1 Candidatus Hydrogenedentota bacterium | reverse complement strand
TCTATGAATTCCTGTCGGGGGTAGGTGATCAGCTTGTAGCGGTCCGTCCGCACCGCGAGTTGCGAGACCACATTGCGGTCATGTTCCGTGGGATGGTCGAAGAGGATCTCTACCCGCCAGGTTTCGGTTTCGCCTTCCAGCAAGGGACGCCAGCTTAGCCCAGTCGTATCCTCCGGAATCGCCACGCCGCAGTAATCCATTACTGTCGGTGCGATGTCGATGGTCATGGCGAGCTTCTCAACCTTCAGCCCCGGCGAGACTTGCGCCGGGTAGCGCAGGAGCATCGGTACGCGCCAGGTCTCTTCATAGGCATAGTGCTTTTCGCAGAGCTGGTGTTCGCCCAAGTTGTAGCCTTGGTCACTGGTGTATATAAGGACGGTGTCTTCCGAAACTCCTGCTGCTTCCAACGCTTCCATCACCCGCCCGACCGCATCATCAATCGCCATCGTAGAACGGTAGTACGACTTGATGTAGCGGTCCCAATCGTTATCAAAGCCTGGCAGGCCGCCCCCGAAGGTATTGATGTTGATCATGCTGTCGCGGATGGCAGGATTGCGTCCGGATATGTCGTAGTCCTCATCAAAGGAGTCCGGTTTGGGTATGGTGACATCATCAAAGGCGTGCTCATGCCGCTCCGGGTAGCCAAAGGGCAGATGCGGCGCCTTTAATGCCAGGTAGAGACAGAAAGGTTGTTGGGCCTGGGCGCGGTTCAGGATGTACTCCGCCGCCAAATCAGCGAGGGTGTCGTCGGTAAAGCCTTCGGTGGCCTGGGGTTCCCCGTTGATGTGCAGTTCTTGATTGAAGAAATCCCCGACCCAATGGAAGCCGGCCCAGTAATCATAGCCGGGCTTGGGCAGGTGCCCTTCGCCCAGGTGCCACTTGCCGATGTGCGCCGTATGGTAGCCGGCAGCCTGTAGCAGGGCTGGAAATGGCGTCGCCTGTGCGTGGAAGGTACGGTTCATCCAGGCCATATGTGAAGCGCCGCACTGAAAGGGATACTGCCCGGTGAGGATGGAGGCCCGGCTGGGTGAGCATACCCCGGCCGCGCAAAAGGCCTGTTCAAAATACACCCCTTCCGACGCCATGCGGTCCATATGCGGTGTCTGGATATAGGGATCACCTGCTATGCTCATAGTGTCGTGGCGATGATCATCGGAAACAATCACGACGATATTCGGACGCGCGCCCTGGGTACCTGTCCCGGTCGTTTCGGTTGCAAGCGCCGCATTGGCGATGTGTGCTTCCGTATCGGACGCACCACAACCTGGCAGCATGGCCGAGATGCCGAGACTCCCCAGTCCCACAGCCCCGGCGCCCAGACCGGCCCGTTGTAAGAAATGGCGTCTACTGATACGGTTGAACTTTTCAGTTTGCATGACTTCCTTCTCTTTCAGGCGAGCCTGGGCGCCTTCCATGGTTGGTCGGTGGCAAAGACGTTTTTCTGATATCGCTATTTGGGCTTATTCATAGCCGCCCATCAGCGGTGTGCGTGTGATAAAGCGCCAGTCAATGCCCAGGGCGCTGGGTACCGGACCGTCCGGAACCATGGGCATTTTCTCCTTGTAGCGCACAAATTCGACATGGCCGTCCATGTACAGGACATTGGAGCCGCCCGGAACATGGTTGAACTGGGCGATGGCCGAGCCGCTATCCCGCATCGGGTCACCGGTGAAAACATGCTCGGAGCTGGTGTAGGCATCGTACATCACCAGAATCTCCGACTGCGCCTGGGCCCCGGCGCCGGGATTGTTGATGTCGGTGATAAGGAAACGTTCGACACCTTCCCGTAACCGCATGTAGGTCGTGGGTAAGGGACTGCCGTCGTCATCCGTAAAGTTGGGGTAGGCTTCCCAGCCGGTGACCATGTTCTGCGGCATATCGGCGTCATTCATGGCGCCACGCTTTACCCATAGGCCATAGGGTGTGCAGCCATATTGTGCGGCCCCGTCCATGGGTACCAGCAGATCATATTGGCCGCCAATGGAAGAACGCCAATGCCCCAATGCAAAGCTCTGGTGAAGCAGTTGGCTCTGTGTTTCTACCAGATACGGTTGGTAGAGATAAGAAATCGGTACAGACAACATGAAATCCAGACAGGCTTGGCCAAAGGGTGGATTCCCGTCCGCCGCGACCAGTAAAGCGGTCTCGGCAATGCGGTCGGTGTAGGATATGGAACCGCCCTGCAGGCGCAACCAGCCTTCTGACAAGTCCATGTTCTGGAAGGGATCATAGATGGTTCGCGCATCGGAGGGGCAAATCGCAATGCTGGGATCATTCCAATAATCCGGATACAATGCGCCGCCGTTTACCCCTTTCATCCAGGAGTAAACAAAGGTGCTGTCATGCGGCCAGGAGGTGACGCCGGGCGGAAAATATCCGCCCCGGTTTTCTCCGGCGTACATTTTGAAGATGATGCCCCACTGTTTCAGGTTGTTCGCGCAACTGGCGCGTCGCGCGGCTTCCCGGGCCCGGGCCAGCGCCGGGAGCAGAATGGCCGCCAGGATGCCGATAATGGCAATCACGACCAACAATTCGATCAGCGTAAATCCGAGATTCCTGCTTTGCTTCAGCCTAAACATGATTAATCCTCCTGAGTGAGATTAAGTGCTGTGACTACTACGATGCGCCAACGGTACTGCTGAACATCGCCGCAGGGAAAGCCCGGTCGGCATGTTTTTTGGCTTCCTGTGAAAAAATGGTATTAGTTCTGACGTGATTAAGCCTAGCATATTTTGCGTAGAAAGGCTTGAACATTTGTATCAAAAACTTGGAACGTTTGTGCGCGGCATGAGTTGGTAAATTTGTAATACTATATGTGCTAAATTTATGTATGTATAATACAAACGGGATATAACATGCCGGAATGTGAGTAAATAGGGAAGAAATACCGGCTTGTCATTTGCTATCATGGATTGGCGAGGGGAATAGCCATTTCACGTCACGAAGGGAATACCTTCATCGGTTTGTTTTTCGTGGATTGAACCAATGTGCTTTTTTGCGCTTTCCCGCAGCCAGGGCCGTCTGTGTTGCTGGTGTATGCCAGGACGGATGTGCTTTGTATAAACGGTTTACGTGCCCAGGGAGAACCAGTACCTATGCGATTTTGGATGATGACGATGTGGTTATGCAGTGGCATACTGCTAATTGGGGCCTGCGACGCGGTCGCAGCAGCCGGGGATGAGAGGATGTACATTCGTAATTTGCGAACGGAATACCACGTGGCGCCGTTGCATGTGGAACACGCCCAGCCGCGATTGAGTTGGCAATTGGAAACGCCGCGTCGAGGCGCCGCTCAGACAGCCTGGCAAGTCCTGGTCGCCTCCTCGCCGGAAAAGCTGGCGGCGGAAGAGGGGGACCTGTGGGATAGCGGCAAGGTGCTGTCAGACCAGAGCAATCTGGTCCCTTACGACGGCGCGGCGCTGGAGCCCCGCCAGCTCTACTACTGGAAGGTCCGCGCCTGGGATGAAAATGACCAGCCCACAGACTGGAGCGCCTCGGCCCACTGGGGCATGGGCATGATGGAAACAGCCTGGCCCGGCGACTATATTGCGATGCATGTGGATGACGGCGATCAGGAGCACCCCTTGCTCCGCAATACCTTCACCCTGGAGCGTCAGCCGGTCGAAGCCCGCGCCTACATCAATGCCCTGGGCTATTACGAGCTGTACCTGAATGGCGGGAAGGTCGACGATTACCTGTTGATGCCCGGCCCCTCACAGTTTGATCAGCG
>SKJD01000023.1 GCA_007116095.1 Candidatus Hydrogenedentota bacterium | reverse complement strand
GGAAGGGCTTACCGTCTGCACTGTAAACACGGTCACCCGTATGGCCCAGGGTCATGTAACGGCCAGCCGTTTCATAATCTCCTCGCTGTAGCAAGCCCGGAAATGCCCGCGCCCGCGCCGACTCCGCCAGTCCGTAGAGGAGGGGGCCGCGCAGGAGGATGGGCGCATCGTCCGCAGGGAGCGTAGTGCCGAAATAGCGTTTTGCCAGACTGGGGATATCGAGTGCGGGGAAGCGCTGCGGCAATTCCCCAAAGGGCGCGCTTTCCGGAATGGCGCGCAGGAGGGCATAGCATGCATCGACGCCACCGAAGGTTTCCGGGGTCAATACCGCCAGCCGATTCCAGTCCTGAAGGACTCGCGCCTCATAGCCCGCCGCCGCGCCTGCCTGGCGCAACGCTTCCAGCGCCAGGGCATAGGCGAAGCGGTTGCGGATGTAGGCCAGGCGATGGGAGCCGCTAAGACTGCGCCGGGTCTGTGAGTCGATGACCAACACGGCCAGGTCTTCTGGAAATGGCATGGCCTGTAAGTCGGCAGCTCGAAAGGCGGCGGGATTCGGAGCCCCATGAAGGAAGCTGCCGGGCTGCGCCAGCAAGACCGCGCTCTGATCACTCAGACCCGTCCGGGCGCCGCTGTACCACTCAGCATCCCGGGCCAGGAGAATGTTTTCGTCAGCATCAAGGGGTATCTGCTGCAAGGCAGCCATGGCGATTATGGAGGCCACGCACAAGGCGGCGGAGGAGCTTAACGCCGCGCCCTGGGGGATGTCGCCGCCCACCACGCCCTGCATGGGGACGGGGGGAAGCTGGCGTTGCAGGGCAATCTGGCGTAAACGGTAGTACGCCCCGGCGAGATAGTGTCCCCACGCGCCGGGAGTCCTCTGAATGGATTGCGCGACCTCAGGACTTTCCAGAAATGTCGGCCAGTCCAGTCGTGAGAGGTGCGCATCCCAGGTCGTGGGATCAAATTGCAACATGTCCGGGTGTTGCAGCGAGGCGAAACGGCAATCATTTGTGGTTGTATTCCGTCCTGCGACGACCACCACTTCCCGCTGATGGCTCATCAGATTCAGGTAGCCGCCGTGGGTGTCCACATGCATGCCACGCAGATTGATGCGGGCCGGAGCGCGGGCAACCAGCACGGGCAGGTCGCCATACTCATCGCGGTAGCGCTCCAGGGATTGCCGGATCAAGGCCTTGCGCGCGGTCAGTATTTCTGGGTCCGGACCATAGATCGGGTCCCAGGTATGTTGACGGCTATCAGGGCTGCTGAGGTATTGCAGCCAGGCGGAAGGCGGCGCCAGGCGTGTTTCTGAAAGCGTCGTGGAGGGAATCAGGGGACTCCACTTTGCGACGTGATTATTCATCGTAACTCGTGCGGATATTGTAAAGAACGCCGAGATCGTTCAGTGCTTCCCGCAGTTCCGGGGTTTCACCCTGCCGGGACATCTCGCCGATCAGATGGTAGGCCTTTTGGAACGCCCAGCGTGCGGGGATACCGGCGTCACCCGTTTCGGCTTCACTGAAGGCCTGTTGAAACAGCACTTCCTTGCGCTCCTCGCCACGGCGTCCGGAGAGCCGCACCACAAAGCGGTCTTGCGCGCCATCCACATAGCGGCCAAAAATATTCAGGGGGCGGTTCCGGTATAAATCCGACAGTATTCTTGGAAATATCCCGGATGTGTCGATATGGGCAAAATTCGCCTGCGGGTCCGTCAATATGGGTTCCCGGAATTGCTCATAGAATTGGGGCAGCTCGTCCGACAGCCCGGCGACGGTATCGCTGATGTGCACTTCACCCTTGTTGCGGTAGGCGAGTAAATCCATCAGACTTCGATTGACATTGTTTCCCCCGCCTATGGCGAAAATTCGGTAGTTCAGGTTGTTGTCCGAAGTCAGGCCATTGATGATGGCCCGGGCGTCCTGTAAACCGGTCGTAGGATGCCCATCACTCACCACAAAAATCTGCCCGACCCGATTGGCGGGAACCGGTTGTTGGACGACCGGTAACAGTGCGCTGTAAAAGTCGGTTGAACCCCGGGATTCCAGGTTGCCGACAAAGCGCAGGGCTTCTTCCTGTGCTCCGGGGGCCCCGGCTATGGGTTCCGTCTTGAAAAAGTTTGGCCTGTCCCGAAATGTGACGATGTTAAAGGTGTCGCCTTCATACAGGGTGGGGATCATGCGGCGCATGGCGCGAATAATTGCATTCAACTTGATCTGGGTCATGCTGTTGGAGCAATCAACAACAAACATGACCTGCCGCGGCAGGGCCGTAATGGCCGCGTCGGGTTTTGGGGTGATCTGTAGTCGGAAATAGCCCTCACGCTGGCCCTCGGGCAGATAGGTGTAGAGTCGTATGTCCAGCATATCGTCCCAGAATTCAAACGGGGTTTCGTCTTGCGCTGCCCGTTGCGCCGCTCCCAGGCCGGTAAATGAAGCGCCGGGATCAATGCCGCGCCCCGTGCTGCCTGCGCCGCTGTCACCCCCTTCAATGCCGGTATCCAGGGGGCGCGCCCCGAGTATACGGCCCAACTCGCTGTCGCCCCGATCAGGAAGTTCCTGAAAGAGCAGGCTCTGGGGTTGGTCTCGGAATGCAAAGGGCACTTCGCCGGATTCCGGAAGCTGGCTGCGCAGATTGGGCAATTCATTGGGGTCCAGCAAGCGTTCCGTGCTGGGCCGCACCAGTCGGCGAGGCACTTCAATATCCTGTCGCGCGGTTTCTTCGCGGATTTCAAGAATCCGCGCATCCACCCGGTTTACCAGATCGGGATTGCGTTCCAGCTCGAAGGGGAGCTGGGGGATGTTGCGCGCCACCCGCTCCGCGATGTCCGGGGTCGCCATGGGGGCTGCTGGCGTATCTTCCATCGGGGCCGGGATGTATTCGTCGCGCAGCGCCAGCAGATCACTCACGGAGCCCGGACGCGATATCAACGGTGGCGTACTTTCGGTCTCTTCCTCCACCGTTTCCGGCGGGGGCGTCGGGATGTCGTCCCGAAGCTGGATGCGGATTCTGTCGATTCGGGGTTCCAGCGGACTGCGCTCGCCCAACAGGGTGACCTGGGGCGCCAGGATCAGGAGCAGCGCATGCAGTAGCATGGAGATGCCAAGGCATACGATAAATATTTGCCGTTTACTTCGGAATTTCATACGCGACCTGTACGATGTACGGTGCTGCTACAGACATGCCGGACTTCACTTCGCACTACCCGGCTTCCTGTTCCTGTGGGGACTGGGTGGCGTCCAGGGCCGACAAGGCTTGTCGGGCGGCTTCGGCCTGTTCGGCGTCGGGAAAGTCGGACAACAATTCCTGGTAGGCGCGGCGCGCCTGGTCCCGGTTGTTTTCCTGTTCAAAGCTACGCCCGGCCCGCAGCAGCGCCTCCGGGGAGAGTGACTCGTGCAGAAAGAGGATAGCCACCTGCATGAAGCTGCGGGCCGCGTTGTTGTAGTCCGCCCGCGCCTCGTAGAGTTCGCCCAGGCGGAAACGGGCGCGCGCCGCGACATCGCCGCTGTTGGCGTTGGCGGCCGCTTCGTAGAGCGCGAAGGCCTGATCATGTTCGCCGCGTTGCTCCAGCAATTGCGCCATGCGGAACCGCGCTTCCACCGAACGGGCGGATTCGGGGGCCGTGTCGATGACCTGCTGGTATTGGGTCAGGGCTTCGTCCACATGCCCCAGGTGCTGGTTGCACTCGGCAATGAGAAAGCGCACGCGCTCCGGGTAGGCATAGCTGGGCAGT
>SKJD01000175.1 GCA_007116095.1 Candidatus Hydrogenedentota bacterium | reverse complement strand
GTATTGGTACCGACGCAACAACGACATCCAGGCGCTTGTCGCCTTGTCTCCGGGGCTGGACTACGAGGGCATTCGAACCGAGCCAGTGGTGCGGGAGTTGCAGTACCGGCCGGTACTCTATCTTGCCGGAGAGGACGACAGCTACAGCGTGCGCTCAGCGACTTCCCTGCGGGACATGACCCCGGGCTTCGCCGAACTGCGCACCTTTCAGGGCTTCGCCTTTGGCGCGGAGATTTTTGAACACTCCGCCAATGCCATGGAAATCACCCTCCAGTGGCTGGACGGTATCCTCAAACACGACGAAGACGTCGATTGATTAAAAACGGTAGCCCAATGTCGTGACCAATAAGTGGTCCCAGGATTCCACGTTGCTGTCCTCGGCCATGCTGTCGTATTCACTCTTGAGACTGACTTTCAGGCTCAGCGCATCCGAGAGCGGCGTGCTGAATGCCAGTTCATTGACCAGGCGGAATTCCCCGAAGTCCTCGAGGTTCCCATAGCCGACCAGGCTGTTGCTCAGGATGCTGTTCCGCAGGAGCGACTGGGAATAGTCCACGCCGATGCGGAGGTTGGAGTAGTCTTCCTTGCGCTTGACAGCGTGCCGGAGGGGATAACGGAAGTCCTGGTAGCGGCCGATGATGTAACGGAAATTCTCCAGGGTATAATCAAATTCATCATAGGAGATGGCGTCCAGTACGCCAAAAAGGTCGTTTCGGGCGGATGCGCGCAAAGCCACGCGGGCTGCGTCTGCTTCGGCTGGCGTAAATGCCGCCCACTGCTCCCAGGTATAATCGAAGCCGATATCCGCCGAGAGGCTGCGTTTTTCCGATTCAATAAAGTCATAACCGATGCCCAGCCCGGCCACGGCGCGGTAGTCCAGCTTGCGACCGTCATCGCGTTCGCCGCTGGCTGTCGTATACCAGAAGAGCCGCTCCCGTGGGTAAAACTGCCACTTGACGCTGCCCCGGTAACGTCGGGTGTTGATGACATCCTGGGCCTCGCCGTAGGCCGCGGCAAAGTTCAGGGTAAGCACGTCGCGGGTGCCAGCGCGTTTTAATGTGGTGTTGAAAGTGTAGTCGGTTGTGTCCGTATTACCGCTGCGCATCGACAGGCCTGACTCAACCGTGCCGCTCCACCGCCGGGGTTGCTCCTCAGGGACTAGTTCTGCCAATTCGGAATCCGGCTCCACTTCCGGCACCGCAAGGGTTATTTCGCCCAGTGTCACCGGATACCAGTCCTCGTCTTGCACCAACCCCTGGGCGCCGTCCCGGCTTTCCAGACGCCCCTCCAACATCGTGCCATTCTCCTGCTGCACAATGATTTCCCGCTCGGAGGTTACTTCCACCACCGCCGACAGATCGATGTCAATGACCCCGGCATAGGGCGTTTGGAACTGTATGACGCCATCCTCAATGCTTACCACATCTCCAGTCAGGCGATCGCCATTGTCCAGGTAGAGGAAATCCGCCGAAGCGTGAAATTGGATTAACAGGGCAAGGGACAAGCCCAAAATGGTGCGTAACACGGAGCGATACTGCATATGAACCTCAGGTGTTGTCGCTGTGGTTGGAAAAAGATAGGTGGAGACACAATGAAGCTGGCTACAGTGCCCTACTATACCGAAATTCCGGGGATGGTTTCCTCATTACGCAGGCTGCGCCAGGTCTCAGATTCGGGGCGCGTAGTATTGGGGCAAGGCCTCCTGGATGGCTGCTTCGGTAGCGACATGCGGGCGGACGAGCAGGCCGGTAATGATTTCCAGGTCCTCCAGGGCGATTAGGTCCAGGGGGTTGGCCATGGCCACGTCAACGGAACCGGAGTCTGTCCGGAAAGGAATGCAGCGATGTAGCTGGGCCAGGTGCGGGGGAATCAGCGCCACCGCTTCCGGGCTGATCGTTACGTCGGAAAGGTCCACATACGGCAGGCGGGATTGGGCGGCGATGGCCTGGGCGATCAGCGGGGCGTCCGCCAGACCCATCTCGATGAGGATTTGTCCCAGATGGCGGTTCCAGACGGTCTGCTGTTTTTGCAGCGCGTTTTCCAGTTCTCGCTCGCTGATAATGCGTGCATGCACCAGCAGCATGCCCAGGGGCAGGCGCTTGCCTTGGGTGTCTTCCGCCAACTTCTTCATGCGTTCATAGGGTGATTGGCGTCTTTCCAGCGCGGAGAAGAGTTCCTGGGAGGTCTTCGCCAGTTCTTCCCGGTGCTTGCGCATGGCGGAAGGGTGTTCGGGCATGCGGTAGGTGATGGGCTGCACATCCTTACCTTCCGGATTGTCCGTGTAGGCGTCTATCGGCGGCCCGGGCTCCTGCTGTATACGAAAATTCTTTCCCTGGATAGATTCTAGGCGTTGATACAGGCGTTGTGTGAGGACTTCGGTGGTGGCGGCATGGTGCGTGAGGGTTGCCAGGGCTTCCTGGAGCGTCGACAATTCCATGGACAAGGCCTCAATCTGACTACAGGTCACCGCCACGGTCGCCTGGCGTTCTTCGGCGCTCTGTTGTAACGCCCGCATCTTCAGGCGGGCCTGCACGAGCGACGGCGCCACGGTGGGACGGCTTTGGCTCAAGTTGCGCAAGGTCTCCAAATGCGCTTCCAGTAAATCCAATGCTTCCTGCAGCGCTGCCATTCCACTTTCCGCCTGGTGGTTCCACGTGGCTATGGGCGCTTCAAGCGCTTGGTAGATGTCGTCCCTGTCTTCCGCCATCTAGTTGTCCTGTTACTGCTTGCGGAGCCTGTAGTTTTCTAGCGCTTCCGCCCTCCGGATTTCAAACGCGCTCATTGTAACATGGATGTTGGTTAAAAACCCGTGTCGGCCAGGCGGTTCGCTCAGGGCGTCCTCTCAAGGCATTTGAAAGGGCAAGCGCAACGGCGTAGAATAAGAAGGTGAACATAAAATACAATAAATTGCATAAAATATCTGTGGCGCTTTCATTATAATCGGGTATTTATGGATATTTGCGGGGGGTGACGTCGAAAGCGATCACCTTTTTGGCGATAGCATGCAGTAAAGGAATTTTTAGAGTTGAAATCGACGCTGGACTGTCTGGATTGTATTGTGCGGCAGGCGGTTAAGGTCGCCCGTATCGCGACGGATGACCCGGAATTGCAACGACGGATTGTGGATGAAACCAGCAAGCGGCTTCCGGGGATGGACCTCGCGGAGTCCCCGGCGGAGTTGTCGCTCTGCGCCTACCAGATAGCCTCCGAGCATACCGGCATCGCCGATCCCTATGCGACCCTGAAGCGCCAACAGAATGAAATGGCGCTGGCCTTGTTGCCCGAGCTGCGCGCGATCCTGGAGGAAGCCAAAGACCCATTGGATACGGCGCTGCATTTGGCGGCGGCGGGTAATGTGATCGATCTGGGCACCATGCAGTTTCATGAAGTCAGCGACACTGCGGTCCGGGCGGCCGTGGAGCAGGTCATGAATGAACGCTTTGCCGTGGATCACAGCGACGCCCTGCGCGCTTCTCTGGAAAACTGCCGGGACCTGCTTTACCTGCTGGACAATGCCGGGGAAATCGTATTTGACATGCTGTGCATCGAAGTGTTGCAGCAATTTACTCCCGTTACGGCGGTGGTCAAGGCGCAGCCCATTCTGAACGATGTCCTGATGGCAGATGCGGAGATGGTGGGGCTTACCGATGTCTGTCCTGTCATCGACAATGGCGGCGCATTTATCGGTTCGCCCTTGAGTCAGGTTCCGGAATCCTTCCTGGAGCGGATGCATGCGGCGGATGT
>SKJD01000299.1 GCA_007116095.1 Candidatus Hydrogenedentota bacterium | reverse complement strand
TGTTGATAATGCAGGCGTTGAGAAATATAAACCAGAGTGAATCATCCGCCATGGGGCGCCTCCTCCCGTTCTTGTTGGCGGGCCTCGCTGCGCTCCTTCATGTACGCAAAGATCAACAGCCAGAAACCCAGCACGAAAAAGCCGCCCGGCGGCAGTATCATCACCGACCAGGGTTCGAAGGACGGGCCGAAAAGGTCAAAGCCCAGGAAGGACCCGTTACCCAGGACCTCGCGGACCGCCCCCAGTAAAAACAGGGCGAAGGCAAAGCCCAGCCCCATGCCCAGGGCGTCCAGGATAGCGCGGGGCACGGAATTTTTCGAGGCGAAGGCCTCGGCCCGGCCGAGGATCATGCAGTTCACGACGATGAGCTGGATAAAAGCCCCGAGCGCCATGTAAAGATCCAGGCTTATGGCCTGAATGACGTAGTCCACGACCGTCACAAAGGTAGCAATAATAATGATGTAGGTGGCGATGCGGACCTGCTTGGGAATAAAGTTCTTGAGTAAAGCCACCAGGGTGCTGGACATCGTCAACACAAAGAGCGTGGCCGCCCCCATGGCCAGGGCGTTCATCACCGAATTGCTCACCGCCAATACGGGGCACATGCCCAGCAGCATCCGAAATACCGGGTTGTCTCGCCAGAGCCCCTTGATGAATACGTCCATGGGAGGCGTGCTTGTCGCGGCGTTGCTCATGACAATCCCTCCTTGATACGGTCGAGATGTTCGAGAATGTACGGAACATGTTGCTCCGCATTATTGCGAATTATCCGGGTGACCGCCTGCGCGGAAATTGTCGCGCCCGTAATACCGTCTACTTCCCAGGGATGCTCCTTGTCCCCCTGGTCCACCGCCACTAGCGGATTGAGCAGCCCGCTGCGGTCTTCGTTCATACGCACATCCAGGGCCTCGAAGTTGGCGAGAAAGCGGGGATCATCGGCAATCTTGTCTCCGAGCCCCGGCGTTTCCCGCATCTCCATGACGGTCATGCCAATGACCTGCTCCTGTTCCGGGTCATAGCCGAACAGCAGGCGAATCACATCCTGATACCCCTGACCGGCTCCTTCCAGCGCGACCCCGACGAGATTGCCATCGTCGTCATACCCGGCATAAAACTTCTCTAAGACAGCCTCGTCTTCTGCGATCACCCGCGGCCCGTCGGCCTCCATGCTGAAGGTAACCCGTTGGGTGGCGTCCGGCAACACCTCAAAAATGGCGCGCTCGGTGGCCAGACGTCGGTTTTCCATGATGAACGGTAGCGTCGTCTGGTAGACCACCACGATGATCAGACCGGAGAAGAGCGCCACGCCGCACAGGGTGCGAAACATGGCCCAACTGCTGACTTCCGGTTGCGTTGCCGGGTTTTCTGTTGTTGCTTCCGATGCACTCATGAAGCGGTCTTTCTTTTCAGTTCCCCGTAAATTCTGGGCTGGGTCAGGTGCGAGATAATCGGCGACAGGGCGTTGCCCAGGAGTATGGCGTACATCACACCGTCCGGCAGGCCGCCCCAGTTGCGAATGATGATGGTTATTGCCCCCATGAAGGCGCCGTATATCCAAATCCCCAGGGGCGTAACCGGAGAGGCCACCATATCGGAGGCCATAAAGACGGCGCCCAACATCAGTCCGCCGGAAAAGAGCATAAACATGGGGTTGGCGTAGGCTTCGCTGTCGTAGAGGTGAAACACCAGGCTCATCAGGGCCGCCGATCCCAACATACCCGCCGGGATTCGCCAGTCCATCATGCGCCGAACAATTAAGTATGCTCCACAAATAATAATCAGGAGCGAAGACGTCTCGCCGGCGGAACCGGCGGTCTGCCCCGTGAAGAGCGGTCCGATGTCCGTGGTAATCTGGCCGAATTTGTGCAGGGCCAGGGGTGTGGCGCCCGAGAACCCGTCCGCCGCTACCCGGGTCATCCATTCACCGATCTCTGGCGGAGTGGTGAAGGGCACGGTCCAGGTTGTCGGGATAAACTCGGAAAACCGGGCGGGCGCAAAAGAGGGCGTCCAGGTCGTAATGGCCACAGGAAACGATGCTTGTAGAAAGGCGCGCCCCACCAAGGCGGGATTGAATACATTGAAGCCCAGGCCTCCGAAGACCAATTTGCCCAGGGTCACCGATACGACGCTTCCCACCACGGCCATCCACAAGGGGAAGCCGGGCGGCAGGGTAAGCGCCAGGAGTATGCCGGTGATGATGATGCTGTAGTCCGTGATGGTCGATTCCCGACCACCCCACCAGCAAAAGAGATGCTCAGTTATCACACAAGCCAGCACGCAGGTCAAAATCAGGGCAAGGGAACTGATGCCGAACTCAATGACAGCGAAGAGACAGATGGGCAACAAGGCATAAACGACATTCCGCATGATGTCGTCCACTTCCACCCGTCGTTTCAGGTGCGGCGAACTGCGAATTACTGCTATGGGAATTCCCTCACTGCTCATTGTTTCGCCTTGTTCTCCCGGTTGATGCCCTTAGCTACCCGGAACAGTTGCACGAGCGGGATATTCGACGGACAGACATAGCTGCAACAGCCGCACTCGAAGCAGTCGTTCAGATGATAGTTGTTCTCCATCTCCTCGTACAGTTCCGCTCGGGCCAACATACCCAACTGAGAAGGGTTGAGATTAATCGGGCAGACTTGCAAGCATTCTCCACATTTGATGCAGGGATATATTTTTTTGGGACGGGAGCGTAGCTCGGTGGTGGTGTACACCAGAATGCCGGTAACCCCCTTGGTAATCGAGCTGTCCCAATCGGCAATGGACGTTCCCATCATCGGGCCGCCCAGGATTACTTCCCGCGCTTCGGGGCGCAGGCCCGCCTGTTCCAAAGCAAAGCGCACCGGGGTGCCCAAGGCAATGAGATAGTTACCGGGGCGCGTCACCCCCGGCCCCGTGATGGTCACCACGCGCTCGATCAGCCCCTGGTGCTTCGGGAGCAGCTCCCCGATCTGCGCCAGGGTCGCCACATTGAATACCCCCGCCCCCACTTCAAAAGGCAAAGACCCGGAAGGCACTTCGCAGCCCATGATCGCCGTGATCAACATTTTTTCGGCGCCCTGGGGGTACTTCGTCTCCAGCACCTGCACTTCCACCTCGGAATGATCCCCCACGATGGCGCGCATGCGCTCGGCGGCATCGGGTTTATTCGCTTCAATCCCGACCACCACCCGCGAGGCGTTAAAGGTCTTCTGCACAATGCGGATTCCGTCGAGGATATGCTTCCCCCATTCCAGCATGACTTGATGATCGGTGGTGAGGTAGGGCTCACACTCGCAGCCGTTCACAATCACCGTATGCACCGATTTGCCCTCCGGCACCGCCAGCTTCACATGCGTCGGGAACGCTGCGCCGCCCAGGCCCACCACACCGGTTTCCTGCACGGCGTCAATGAGTTCCTTCGGCGACATGGCGTCGATGTCCTGCGGTGCGCCGTAGAGGATGTCCTGGCTTTCGCCGGGATAGAGCTTAAGATATATCGCCGGTACCTGATCCCCCTTGGCATTGGGCGCCAGGTCGATCCGGGAAACCACCCCCGTCGCCGGGGCATGCATCGGCACCGAGACAAAGCCTCCGGCCCTGGCAAGGGGCTCACCCCGCACCACCTCCTGGCCCTCGCGCACCACAGGTACTGCCGGAGCCCCCAAATGCTGCGACAAGGGTATTACCATCATGGGCGCGAAGGGCATGCGCCGGATGGGCTGCCGTTCGGTCAGCTCCTTGTGCTCCGGCGGATGCAGCCCATGACTGAACCCGTTGCGGC
>SKJD01000266.1 GCA_007116095.1 Candidatus Hydrogenedentota bacterium | reverse complement strand
CGAGATCAGTCGCCAGCGCCACCGGCGCGTTGCGCAACGACGTCACGAAATCCTGGTGGTAGCGGTCCGCCCGGGCTTCCTCCTCTTTCAAGCGCTTCATCAGCAGGCTGCGAATACCCCAAGTGATAAGCGCATCCGGTAGCAATCCACGTTCTGCCAAGGCGATACCGATTCCCATTATTTTCCTTTCTCAGCCAAAGATGGCGCGTTATAATTCCATTTTATTCACAAGCAGCGATGCCCACTTGCGCGACAAACATACGCGGTATATTTTATCCACAGAGTACGCAGATTAACACAGATTTTTTAGGTGCAGTTCTGATATTGCCGCTTAAGTCGATTCGTTATGTGGAGTAGCGAACTTTAGTTCGCTCTTCGTGCATAAGCACGAAAAAAATCAGGTTATTGCCCAGTTTGCCAACAGTTCCGACTTAAAATGGCGCTGTCACCTTCGTCATTCCTGCGCAGGCAGGAATCCAGAATTGCGTGAAAAGATAACAATACAGCAATAAAGCCGCATGTTGTGACGCATGGTCGCAAGGCCTGGTAACGGTATCCCATGTTTATCAACGAACTGGTTCCCTGCCTTCGCAGAGATGACGTGGGTGGGAAACCCCACCCACGCGGGCGAACACAAGGTTCGCCCCTACGCTTCGTTATGAATTGACAAAATCGGTAATATCAAAACTACACCCTATTTTTTCCCGAGCGAATTTCTCCGCGAATGCTGCCGGTTGTCTATTCCCGCGGCTCTTTGATGCGCAGGTCGTCTTCCGTTTCTTCCATCGGAATGAGCTGCACCCGGACCGCTTCCCGGGGGTGGTTGGGCGCGTGCAGGGACATTATGAGTTGCCCGTCAAAGGTCTCGAAAAGCATGGGATGGCCGCCGTGGTTGGTGTAAATGGGCGCTTCATCCTGAACCCAGGGGCCAGCAAGCGTGCCCGACTCACTTCGGGCAATACCCACCTTGTAGAGGCTGTTCGGGCCAAAACTCGACCAAAGCATGATCAGTTCATCGTTCGGCAGGCGGTGCAGCCAGGGGCCGTCCGTCACATAGCTGTCCTCATTATCATGAAGGAAGGGATGCGCCCAGGGCGCGTCGGAGGCGTTGAACAGCAAGGTCGGTTCGTCAATGGCTTCGCTCAGATCATCGCTCAGCGGCATCTTGCACATCCCGCCGTCGCCGATCTGAATCCATTCGTGGCAAAAGACCATCCAGGGCTTGCCGTCTTCGATGAAGAGTGTGCCGTCCAGGCTCTGCCAGTCTCGTGGCGTCTGCGCCCAGTCACCCAGCGGTTCAAAAGGACCGGCGGGGGAGTCGCTCACGGAGATTTGCGTGCCCCGGGGGCCATGCTCCCAGGCATAGGTCGCAAAGAGATAATAGCGGCCCTCATAGCGATGCACCTCCGGAGCCCAGTAGTCCCGGGTGCCCCAGAAATCCTCATCCGGCCGGAAGATCGGGAATGGCCCTTCCCAGGTTTCCAGATCGCGACTGCGGTAGGCGTCAAAGCCCAATTCACCCAGGGGTTGGCCGGTGCCGTAGATGTAGTAATAGCCCGCTTCGGGGACGGGCAGGACGAAGGGATCGCGCAGGCTGATCTCCGTCACGGGGACCGTCGGCAAGTTGTCCATGTCGATGTTGCTTTCTTCCACCGCATCCGAATCTGCTTCCGTCTCCTGGGCTCCAGCCGGATGGGCGGCTACAATAGACATTGCCAGGACCGCGGCGAGGACAATCGTCCATTTCAGCATAATCAGGCTTCCTTCTACGGTTGTGTCGCGTCGTTAATCCAAATCCGCAACTTCATAATGCTCATTGAAGTAGTCTACCAGACTGCTCTGGGCGTTGCCCTCAATCTGATCGCGCATGAAGGCCAACGCGGAACGGGGGTGCTTGTTCATGATGCCGGTGATCATATACGGGATTTCATAGCCCCACTTCAATTCATCTTTCAGCGGAATGAAATACTTCTCGATCAGCGCCAGCACTGGCCGCAAGTCGTATTTCGGGTTCTTCAGGAAGCCCAACAGCAGCTCGGTCGTGCAATTACCGGCGGCCCGGCCCATGCCGTAGATGCTGCCGTCGAGGTAATTTATACCCTTGATGATGCCCTCGACAGTGTTGGAAAACGCCAGTTGCTGGTTGTTGTGGCAATGAATGCCGATTTCCTTGCCCGGCAGGTGGTTGAGGTATTTCTCCGCCAAAAAATGGATCTGCTCAGAGTAGAAATACCCGAAGCTGTCGACCAGATAAACCACATCTACATCGGTCGCCGCCAACTGGCTGAGCGCTTCCTCCAGGTCCATCTCCAGTACATGCGACGCGGCCATGATATTGACCGCGACCTCATAGCCCAGTTTTTTCACATGGTTGGCCAGGAAAATCGCCTTGTCAATGTCCTTGGCGTAGGTGGCCACGCGGTACATCGCGACCAGGGACTCCTTCCGGGGCGGGATCGTCTCGTGATCCGTGCGACCGACATCGATCATCACGGATATCTTCGAGCCGCATTCATAGGCCACATCGCGCAGGTCTTGCTCGTCGCAGAAGCGCCAGGGGCCATGGTCTTGCTTCGAGAACTGCCGCTGATCCGCGCGGTAGCCCAGCTCGACATAGTCCACCCCGGCGTCCGCCAGGCCCTTGAAGACCTCCCGGACCATCGTCTTGTCGAATTCCCAGTTGTTCATGAGTCCGCCGTCGCGGATGGTGCAGTCAATGATTTTTATTTCTGGTCGGTACATGGGAAAAGTCTCTTTATCTATGTAGGTTCAATATAATTGCAACATGTGAGCAGTAGGGGAGGTGTTACGCGCTACTTCAGACCCAGGACATCCTGCATGTCATAGCGGCCGGGTTGGGCGTCCAGGGTAAACCGGGCCGCGATGAGCGAGCCGCGTGCGAAGTTGTCACGGTTGTGGGCCTTGTGCGTGAGCTCCACGCGCTCGCCCTGGCCGATGAAGCTTACGGTGTGCTCCCCGACAACATCGCCGCCGCGCAGGGCGTGCATCCCGATTTCCGCCCGGGGCCGCGCGCCCACCTGGCCTTCCCGGCCATGCTGCACGTCCTGGTGGTAGTCCAGGCCCAGGGCTTCGGCTGCGCGCTCGGCCAGCCGCACCGCCGTGCCGCTGGGACTGTCTTTCTTCTGGTTGTGGTGGATTTCGGTGATCTCGACGTTGTAGTCCAGGCCGAGCAAGCCCGCCACTTCCGCCGTCAGCTTGAACAGCAGGTTGACGCCGACGCTCATGTTCGGCGCGAAGACCAAGGGCGCCAGCTTTGCATAGTCGTCCAGCTCCGCGATTTGTTCCGGCGTCAGTCCCGTCGTGCCGACTACCGAGGGCTTGCCCAGATTCGCCGCTGCCTGCACATTCGGCAGACAAACTTCCGCGTGCGTAAAATCAATCAGGACATCGGCCTTTTCCATCGCCGCCGCGGCGTCCCGGTCCAGGGTGATCTCGCAGCTATGGCCTTCATCGCCCACCAGCAGCCGTTCCCCCGCCCGTTCCGGCAGATCAAAGGCCCCGCCAATGCTTATGTCCTCGGCCGCCGCCGCCAGCGCCAGAATCCGCCGGCCCATCCGGCCGCACGCGCCTGCCATCGCTATCTTCATATTGTGCTATTTCCTTTTTTGTATATGGTACAGTTATGCATATTTTTCATCGTGTAGGGGAGAACTACCATGCCCGCTCAATGTACGAAACCATCCCCGTCATTCCTGCGCAGGAAGGAATCCAGTTCCGTGTGTCTTCCCATCGTCAGTGAAATGACATG
>SKJD01000354.1 GCA_007116095.1 Candidatus Hydrogenedentota bacterium | reverse complement strand
ATGACGCTGTTGGCCACTGGGAAGTATGGCTTTGGCAGAATTGCTGTTCTGGCAGGGACGCCCCCCCTGGAAAGTGCTTCGTTGGATCACCGGGACAACCGACGCTTTGCAACGAGCCTTTTCAGATGGCTGGCGCGCGCCGGGGCCGATGCGCTACAAGAGTAGACGTCATCCAACGTGGTATCTGTGCTCCACTCAGAATCGGCGACTCCAGAGAATGTTAACCACCAGTGTCGTGCCGAGTACCCCGGCAAAGACAAACCCCGCCGTCCCCAAGTGGCTGAAGGGTCCTTCTTGAGAAATCATCAGACTGGATCCGACAATCAGCGCGGCGACAATCAAACCCACGGTAATACGGCTGCTGGCGCGGTCAATGGTTGCGGCCAGATTTTCCAGGTGCTCGTGGTGAATTTGCACCTTGAGCTTGCCCCGGCGTAGCTGACGCAGCATGAAGGAAATATCGCTGGGAATGTCCGTCGCCACCTGGCCCAGGTTGCGCAGCGTGGCCCAGGCGTCCTTAATGACGTAGCGGGGAATGTAGCGCCGGTTGATGAGCTTTTCGACATAGGGCTGAATAATCGGGGCCATGTCCATGTGCGGATCGAGGGACTTGCCTACGTTTTCAATGGTCGCCAAGGCTTTCAGCAACAGCGAAAAGCGGGGAGCCAGTTCGATATGGTGGCTGCGAAGAATCTGCGTGGCGCGGTCAATGCCCTTGGCTACCTGGCCGCCTCCCACGATGCTCTGGGCTTCAAACGCGATGTACTCGGCGATTTCCTGTTCCAGCGCCTGGATATTTTCCGGCTCGCTGTCATGGGTCAGGCGGAGTATCGCACGGACACAGTCCCTGGAGTTTTCATAGAATATTGCAAGCAGCAGATCGGCGATGATGCCGACATCCTTCGATTCGATGTGTCCGGCCATGCCGAGGTCCAGGAAAGCCAGTTTGTTGTCGTAGGTTATAAATATGTTGCCCGGATGGGGATCGGCGTGAAACAGGTGGTGTTGAAAGACCATCTTGCACAGGGCATCGCAGCCGATTTCCGCTACCAGGTGGGGATCGGATCGGCGTTCCGGGTAGACATCTACCTCATCCACGCGGATGCCGTCTATCCAGTCCATGACCAAGACCTGCTGGGAGCAGATGTCGTGGAAGACCCGGGGGATAATGACCCGGTCGTCATCGGTGAAGTTCTGGCGAAACTTGTCTATTACCCGGGCCTCGATGGTGAAATCCAGTTCCCGCCGGATGGACCGGGCGAACTCATCCACAATACCTACCGGATCAAACCAATGTGCTTCTTCGGAGTGATCGTCCAACCATTTCGCCAGTTGTTCCATTAACCCCAGGTCGGATTCAATTACTTTGGTGATACCGGGGCGCTGGACCTTGAGCACGACTGCTTCACCGGTTTTCAGTACGCCACGATACACCTGGCTGATGGAGGCGGAGGCGATGGGCTCGGTATCGAGTTGGGCAAGCACCTTGTCGTAAGGCCCCTCAAATGCTGTCTCCAGTACGGGGCGCATTTTATCAAAAGGGACGGTGTCAACCTGATCTTGTAACTCACTGAGTTCTTCAGCGATTTTGTGGCTGACCAGGTCCGGCCGGGTGCTCAGGATTTGCCCGAACTTGATGAACGTGGGGCCGAGCTCAACCAGGGCGGCGCGCAGGCGTTCGCCGAAGGTCTCAGGCTCTCCGGGACGGGCCTTGAGCAGGCGCAGGCGTCGCAACATCCGGGCAGGCAGCCCCTTCTGGAAACCGGCCCGACGCAGCAAATCGGCAAAGCCGTGGCGAATCAATACTTGTAATAACTCCGCAAATCGCACAGCGTTGACTGTTTGCTGACCCAATCGTGTGTAATGCACTCCCGTCTCCTTCTACCCGGTTCCCCTGTTTTTGAACAGGTCCTGTTTACTAAATTTGCCGTGACCTATGATACCCGAAAGTGTGGGTAATTGGTAGCGAGACGCTGTACATGGCGTCATAGCGCCTGGGCAATGCCGATAGAAATGCACAGGCAAGCAGCAACCTGGAAATCCATCCCGATTGACTGTGAATCTATCGTTTCAGGCCGATACAGCTTGTAAAAATTTAGCGGTTTTTGTTATGCTGTTGTCGGTCATTGTGGGCTTGTGGCGTCGGCTTAACTTCTGTTTTTTCATGCATTTAACCCGGTTTGTGGTCGGAATGCTCCGCAACTGTCCGACTGCGGAGGCCCGTTATTTGATATCGGATGGCTCCAGTACGGACATGAACTACTGCTTTCCAGGGGGCAGTGTCATCCCGTAGGGACTGGACCTGCGTAAGCTTCGTGGCGTTTGGGGCTTATGAATTAGACACATTTTCCCGTCGCACTGGGAGATTTCTATGTACGAAGCATTTTATGGCTTGCGCGAACGGCCGTTTAACCTCACACCGGACCCGAAATACCTGTTTTTAAGCGATAAGCACCGGGAAGCCTTTGCGCACCTGCTATATGGCATTAAAAACGGCAACGGGTTCGTCATGATATCCGGTGAGATTGGGACGGGCAAAACCACGATCACCCGAAATCTCATGCAGCAACTGGATGAAGATACGGATATCGCCTTTATTTTCAATCCCTCCCTGGCCCCTGTCGAGCTGCTGAAAAAAATCAACACCGAGTTCGGTGTGGATGCTCAGTCGGACAACGTCCTGGGCCTGGTAGATCAACTTAACGTCTACCTCCTGGAAGCCAACGCCCAAGGCCGTAACTGTGTGTTGGTCATCGACGAAGCGCAGAACCTGACGCCGCCCGTGCTGGAGCAGATTCGTCTACTCTCCAATCTGGAGACGGAAACCCAGAAGCTTCTCCAGATTGTGCTGATCGGGCAACCCGAGTTGATGGAGATGCTCTCGCTCCATGAATTGCGGCAATTGAATCAGCGCATTACCGCACGCTACCACCTGAATCCGCTGGACGAAGACGAAACGATCCAGTACATCGCCTACCGCATCCACGTCGCTGGCGGTCGCCGTAAAGTGCAGTTTTCCAAGGCGGCGGTGCGGCAAATCTTCAAGCTTACCGGGGGGACGCCCCGGATGATCAACGCGCTCTGCGATCGGGCTTTGTTGATTGGTTATACCCGCGAAGTGCGCACGATAGAGCCGGACATCATCAAGCAGGCCTCACAGGAAATCTGGGGCGATCCAAAGCTTTACAAGTCCGCTGCCCGAAAATACAAAGCGCGTCAAAAAGTGGAAAAGCAAGCGGCCAAAGAGGCGCGTCCGCCCCGGCAACCCATACAATGGGGGCGCCTGCTCCCCAATCCCACCATAAGCCTGGTGGTGATCCTGCTTGTGGCGGGCGGGGTGTTTCTCTGGCCCGACATGCAACACTTCCTGTTGGAATGGCGGGAGCAAAGCCTGGCCTGGCGCAATACGCCTACGGAATCGGCCAGTGTTACTCCGGAAACGGAAGTGGAGCCAGGGGACGCAACGGATACGGCTACCCAGGACACCGCATCACCTGCGCTGGAGGAGTTGCCAGCAGCTCCGGATGCAGGCGCTGAAAACCTGCAAACCGAAACCCTGGCTTTTCTGGAAGCCTTGGCGGCGCAAGGGGGCGAAGACGACGCCGATGAGACCGCGCTGGCGGCCTTTATGCCAGGCGAAGGAACGGACAACGCTGAAGGCTTCTCCCATCCCTTTGCCGCAGGCTTGCAGCCTGTGCTGCAGTATTGGGATGTGGAAGCGCAGGAGGCCATACCCGCTGGGGATAATGAAGACGCCTTGGCGGCCTTT
>SKJD01000459.1 GCA_007116095.1 Candidatus Hydrogenedentota bacterium | reverse complement strand
GCCGTGCCGCAGGAGAATGCCGACCTCCCCCACGCCCTTGGCGCGCGCCGTGCGGATGAAGTCCTGTGCGAGCACCTCAAGCATGCCGCCACGGGTCAGGCGGGCAATATAGGCGGCGTAGGCCGCGCCCAGCGTCACGGCAGGCAGAATTTTGTGTGCGGGCGTCGTCCAGCCGGAGACCGGCAGCCAGCCCAGCCACAGTGAAAAGACCAGGACCAATAGTGGTCCCAGTACGAAATTAGGAATGCAGATGCCCACCATCGCCAGGCTCATGGGCGTGTGGTCCAGCCATGTGTTCGGGCGCAGCACCGCGAGGAGCCCGGCGCTCAGGCCAATGCCCAGCGCGACCAACAGGCCGTAGAAGCCCAACTCCAGCGAGACGGGAATACGCATGACGACCCACTCCCGCACGGAATGGCTCGGTTTACGGAAGGACGGTCCCAGATCGCCCTGCACGAGGTTACCAAGGTAGTTGGTGTATTGCCGGAACAACGGAGCGTCCAGGTTGTAATGGGCCTCCAACTGGCGCAGCACCTCCGGGGAGGGTTGGCGCTCGGCGTCAAAAGGTCCTCCCGGAGCAAGGCGCACCAGAAAAAAGGTGATTGTCACGATGGCGAAAAGCACCGGGACAAACTCCAGGAAGCGTCTGGCGATAAAGCGAATCATGGCGACATGATAGCAAAGCGACGGCCATCCGCGCAGCGTGTGTATCCCACCGGGCTCCCGGATGCGCCATTACCGGAAAACCAGGGTAACGAAGCGCGCTTCGTTCAGTTCAGCAAAGCAAGCTTTGCCACTCCGGTGATCCTCAGCGAAGCAAGCTTTGCCACTCCGGTAATATGGGAGTAACGAAGCTCGCTTCGTTCAATTCAGCGAAGCAAGCTTTGCTACTCCAGGGAGCCTCAGAAGCGTATGCGGCAGGTGCCATCAGCGTAGAACGGCAGGCGGGTCGTCGTCACCGGCAGTTTGCGGGGGCCGGCGTTGAGGGCGTTGCCTGGGTCCGCAAAATCCTGCGGCAGGTAGGCCAGGCCAATGCCATGGCCGACGCTTGGCCCGAAGGTGCCGCTGGTGACCACGCCGATCTCCCGATCGCCGTCCTGCACGGTGAAGCCCGCACGCGGAGCCCGGCGATCCTTGGAGCGAATGGCGGTCAGCACCGGATAGCTCCCGGAATCACGTTGTTCCTCCAGCACGGCCTTGCCCCGGAAATCTTTGTCCCACTTGATGAAGCGGCCCATCCCGGACTCTAGCGGCGTACGATCCGGGCTGAGGTCCGATCCGTTGAGGGGATAGCCCATTTCTAGGCGGAGGGTGTCCCGGGCGCCCAGACCCGCCGGCTTGACGGCCGGATGCTGCATCAGATAGCGCCACAGGGCTACGGCGCCTTCGTTCGGCACGAAAATTTCATAGCCCAGCTCGCCCGTATAGCCGCCGCGGGTAATGACCAGCTCATGGTCCTGCCAGCGCGTTTTAATTCCATCCCAGTAGCGCATCGTGCCGACGGCGTCCAGCCCCAGCTCCAGGAGAATGTCCCGCGCCATGGGACCCTGCAAGTCGATCTTGGCCGTGCTGTCGCTCAGGTTTTTCGCACCTATACCCGGCAGGCAGAGCAGTGAACTGACCTCCGCCAGCGGCCCGGCGTTGCTCACAAGGTAGAGTCGTTCTTCATCCAGCCGCAGCGCCACACAGTCGTCAATGATGCCGCCCCGATCGTTCAGAATGGCCGAATAGCGACAACGCCCCGGCTTGAGACCTACATAATCACTGAAGACATGGCGGTCCAGCGCGGCAATCCCCGCCTGCCCCTCGATGAGGAACTCGCCCATGTGGGAGCAGTCGAAGAGACTCACGGCCTTGCGCGTGTGCTGGTGCTCGTCGACAATCCCCTGAAATTGCACCGGGAGCGCCCAGTCGTGAAAATCGACCACACGGGCCTGGTGGGCTTCGTAAACATCAAACAGGGCGGTTTTCTGCATGGGCTGCTTCTCCAATTCAAGGGGCTGGGCTTGGTGGACATGATGGACCGTATGGACTACGTATACTGTGCTACGATGGACAGACCGCTGGCCACACTGGTGAAAGTATCGCGGCGGTGCATGTGTGCTTCCCCATAGCGATCCGACAGCATGTTACGGATCGCCGGGATAAGGCTCGTACCGCCGGTGGTCAGTACGAGATCGATGTCTTGGGGTGTAACCCCGGCGCGTTTCTCCGCCTCCAGAATACTACCGCGCATCTTTTCCAGGTTGTCTTCGATAATGTGGGCGAACTCCGTCCGCTCCAGCAGCTCGTGAATCGCGATGTCCTCGCGGTCAAATTCAATGTGCGTCTCGTTTTCAAAGGAGAGCCGCTTCTTGGCCGCCTCCACTTCCCGGGCGATGGGGTAGCCATAATTGCGCTGAATCAGGCAACGCAGCGCCCGCAAGCCCGGGGGATCATCCGAGGAGACCTCCGCAGCCAAGAGCCAGTGGATGGTCTCTTCGGTGTTCAACTTGTAGAGGTTCTGCCAGTCCAGAATCTGGTTGTAGATATACTGCGGCATACGAAGCTGGGCCGGACCATAGCGACAGCGGCTTCCGAAGATGGGAAAGAGCTTGATCCGGGTAATCTCGCGGTCGATGGCGTCCCCGGCCACGGGCACCCCGGCTACACTGCATATTTTGCTGTCACCGAGCCGCTTTTTCACATCGCCCTGGCCGCCGAACTCCATAATGCAGACATCACAGGTACCGCCGCCGATATCCACCACCATCAGGCGTTGGCTGCCGTTGGACTGCATCGCGTACTCGACACAGGCGCCGACCGGCTCATAGAAGAAGGTAACCTCTTCAAAACCGGCCAGGCGCGCGGCGCGTTGCAAGCGCTGTTCCGCCACGGCGTTTTCATCTTCCCATTCCGAAAACTGGACTGGACGCCCGAAAACAGCTTTGTTGATTGGTCGCCCCGCCGCCTCGTCCACGCCGGCCTTGATCCGCTTCAGCAAGATGGAGACCAGCTCTTCGATCTGGTAGTGTTGGCCGAAGACATCGGTACCCTGGAAACCCCGATGGCGCAGCAGGGTTTTCAGTGACTGAAACAGCCGTCCAGGCGAATTGACTTCCATCGTCGCCCGCGCCCGCACCGCCTCGGTGACCTCATGGTCCACCAGCGCCGGGTTGTAGGCCTCGCTCTTGTCCGGCTCGGCGCCAATGTAGCCCTCGATATCCACGCCCAGGTCCACTTCGCGCAACAAGATTTCCCGGTCCACGTTGCGTTCGATAAAGGCCAGGGCCGCCGCGCGCCCCACAATCGATTCGCCTTCTCTCGTGATGTACAACAACGAAGGCAACGAAGTCGCATTATCGTTCATGGAATCGAGCGATAAAACCCGCACCTGCTCGCCGTTAAAAATAGCTGCGCTAGAATTGGTTGTGCCAAAATCTACGCCGCAATACCATTCAGTCACGATATGGCATCCTCCCAAGGTTCGGAGTGTTACTTGTGTTAAAATACAGACACGCAAGCGCAGACCAAGCGTCTCATTGTACGTGACGCTCCACCTTGCATGCTTCCTTCACGACCTCACTCCCAGTCTCGCCCAAGTAATGCGACCCATGCCGCATTGTTGAACTTTCTGATCCAACCTGTCAGACTCCCATGGGTCGAAAGTGGTTTTTTTTGGCTTTTAGCGCTTTTGAGACGTCAGGAAAATGCGCAATGCAATAACGCTCAGGATGAATTGCGCCCCGTGCACAACACCTAAAACTGCGAAGTGTATCAACTTGGCGCGCCCATATC